>JAADFW010000101.1 GCA_013152655.1 Chlorobiota bacterium | reverse complement strand
AGAGTAGAAAAGATTATTATGCTTTTTTTAGTCCATTTAAGATTATTTGAAACATTTCGTTTTCATTCCCAATCATACATTCAATTGAAGCCTTGATGAATTTATTTTCACCATTTTTTATATCAGTTAAAGTATTCTGATAATTGATATACTCATAACCATTATAGGTAGCAATCATATCAAAAAATAATCTTGTAATTCTACCGTTTACTTCAAAGAATGGATGCAAAGCAATGAGTTCACACATATAATATGCTATCTTTTGTGCGAATTCTTCTTTGGGTTTTTCAGAAAAGTTTTTCAAATAATTATCATTTCGTAATTTTGTAAAAATCTCTTTTGAAGTTTGTTCAAGAAATCTTACTTGGCAAAAAGTTGAGTATCCTTTTGAAATGTTTACCGTTCTGTATTTCCCCGCGAAATCATAAAGTTTGTGAAAAGTTATTTTATGAAGTTCTCGGAAATATCTTTCGTCAAAAACAGTTGTTTCGGATAATCTTTTATGGAAATATTCATAACCTTGAAGTAAAAGTTTTCTTTCTGCTTCTTCAAGAGTTTTATCATCTCGAAGATTGAGTTTGTTAATTGGAATATTAGAACCTTTGTAATAAATATAGTTCCTGTCGTGTGTATATTTTGACATTAACTTTTTACTTTTACTCTTTTAGAAACTCTTGCTTTTCTACGAGGAATTTTGTGTCCTTCAATTTTGGAAGAAATTTCTACTGTCTTCTTTGCTTTTTCTAAAGAAAATTTTGGTTTGTTCATTTTTGTTCTCATTGTTTATTAAAATATAATAAATTTTAGATTAATTTGTATTTATAATATCGTGCATAACCGGCATTGGCGCCCGCCCCCCGATAAAAAGCATCGGGGCAGGCGCGAAAACGGCGCCGCTTTCCCGCTAAAAAGACGGCGGGCGGGTTTAGCGTTTTGGGGGTTTTCGTTGTTCGTTTATCCGCCGCGACGGATTGTAGTTAAGCAGTAGCGCCGTTACATAAATTTTAAAATAATTATCCCGACTTTATCCAATCAAATCTGGACTTTGTCGGGACATGTTGGCATTATCTCGGCGGATTGCAGTTAAGGGCGGACCCCGCAAAAGAACAGCGGGACAGGCGGGTAGAAAAAGCAACGCCGTTATACCGCTTGCAGTTTTCTAAAAAATATGAACATTAAAAAATAAGGAGCGCATTTTATGGAAATGAATTCGAGTTCGCTCAATAACACCGCAAGAATTGCCGGCTTACTGTATTTATTTCTTATTATAACGGGCGTCTATGGCGTTATGTATATACCGTTACAAATTATTGTTCCCGGCGATCCTGTTTCCACAGCCAAAAATATTATTTCCAATGAATTATTATTTCGCACGGGGATTCTTAATAATATAATAAGCAATACAATATTTTTATTTTTGGCTTTTGTTCTGTACCGACTACTCAAATTGGTAAATGAAAATCTAGCTAAGATTATGTTTGCGTTAGTGATAGTGCAAATTCCTTTTGTATTTATAATGGAGGCATTCAATGTTACTTCCCTTATGATTTTAAAAGGTGAAATATTGAAGACATTCGAACTAAGTCAGAGACAAGATTTGGCAATGCTATTTCTTAACATTAATGACTACGGAACGCTACCATTAGAAATGTTCTGGGGTCTTTGGCTTTTACCGTTTGGTCTGTTGGTCTATAAGTCGGAATTTATTCCCCGTATTTTGGGGATTTTACTCTTAATTGGAGGAATTGCATATATGATTGACAGTACTATAGGGATACTTTTTCCAAACTACAGTTCATTTGTAAAATATCCCACACTTTTGCTTGTAGCAATAGGCGAAATTTCAATTACGCTATGGCTTCTCATCAAAGGAGTTAAAGCTAAAGAGCAAAAAGTATAATGCTTTTTAATGCGGTAAAACCCGCCGCTGCCAATGACAACTTTTTAAAAGTGGGTTTTAGTAAGGAAAATGTGGTTTTAAATTATGGAAGATTTAGTAAATATAAACTTTTTGTCGCTCTTTTTTTTGAATAAAGGCAAGCGCCTTTATTGGGGACTCGAGCCGACCCCCGATAGAAAGCATCGGGGGCGGGCGCGAAAACGGCGGCGCGACTTTTTTGGTATTTGGGGTTTTACGTTGTTCGTGCAAAAGTGTAATTTAACAGTAGTGCAGTTGTAAAAAAATATTTTTAATAAATTTGGTTTTGTCAGGTAATGTCAGTTTGTTGTTTTCGGCGGACGGCTTATCGGCGACGTCGTTATACAGTTAAAAACACAAAGGTGAAATGAATAACATTTTTAGATATATTATTTTAAGTTTGTTTCTGTTTTCCGGTTGCTCGTTGATTAAAGAAATGTTCCCTCCTTCTCCGGAAAATATTCTTCGAAATAATGATTTTAATTGGGAAAAGGATAGTTCGGATAATTTCTATTACTATTTTGAAACAAATTCTACCGCTTCTAATAAAATTGGAAAAATAAAATCATTCCTTGAAAGTAATTACGCTGATTTGCTAAAATTGAATGGTATCAATCTCTATCAACCGAAAATAAAATTCTTTATGCTTGAGTCAAAAGAAAAAATGGAATTATTATTTGGTTATAAAACCAATGGCAAATCAATACCTAAGGATAATGCAACCTATTCGGTTATCGGCAAAAAAACTAACGCTCTTGCTATGCATGAAATATGTCACATTATATCGAATAATGTTTTGGGTGATTGGAGCGAAAGTTGGATTAACGAAGGATTAGCCGTTTATTCGGATAATGATTGGCATGGTTATAATCTACATCAATTAAGCAATTATTTTTTAGAAAAGGATAAAATCATTTCCTTCAAGGAATTATTTAATAATATGGGTTCCTATAATAGTTTAATCTCATATCCGGAAGCTGGAAGTATTGTAAAGTATATTTATGAGAAATATGGTTTGGAAGCAATTAAAATTTTATGGAAAGAAGGTTCCGAATCAATGCGGAAAGCAACGGGAGTAAAATTAGAAGATTTAGAATCAGAATGGAAAGAAGAAATTAAAAAGTTTAGCGCTCAAAATGTTAAATATAATAGAGTTTCTGCAAAATAAACGTTCCGTCATTCAGCCGAAGGCTGACAAGTTCGAATCCGGTAGCCGTCGGATGAGAAATCTTTTGATTATTGCGTAAATTAAAAGATTTCTTCCTCCGGTCGAAATGACAATTTCTTATTTTGCAGAAACTCCAATATCTAACTATAAACTGTATAACCTCTTAAATAAGTAAAAAGTCCCCGCTAAAAAACAGCGGGACAGTCAATAGGATATAGTAATTTCACGTAAAATAAATTGTTAAATATGTTCTGCGCCAAAGGCGCATAAATTTGATAAATTGCGTTGGTTCTACCGCGAATTTATCCAATCAAATCTGAACTTTGTCGGGGCAGGTTGGCGGCAGCTTTTTATCGGGGGCGGGTGAAAAGCAACGCCGTTAGTTGCTCTGCAAAATTTTAATTTAAATGCTATATTTTCATACGAAAAAACGGGATTAGATTGCAAGCATATCAATTCATAAATTATAATAATGAAACTACTATTGAGCATATAAAAAAATATGCGGAGAATAACGCAATACTTTGTTTTGATTTTGAAGACAGCATAAAGCATTCAGAGAAACAAAAATATAGAGAATATTTTAAACACATAATAAATAATATATTACCGATATTGCCGTCAACAAGGATATGTTTAAGAATTAATAACGAAATTGATGAAACCGTTAAGGATTTGAAAACCTTATCAAATTGTTTTATCGACTCAATAATTCTACCCAAAATTGAATCGGTGGAAGAAATACGGAAATTTGAGAAACTTTTAGCTGAAAACAATATTTCTTACAACGAAATTATTCCAACAATCGAAAGTAAAACGGGACTTTCAAATTTAGAGTTAATTGTTAAAACGCCAAATCCTAAAATAAAACGTTACGGTTTTGGTCATTGCGATTACAATTTAAGTATAAATTCGTTTCCGTTTTTTCATCAAAATAGTATAGAATATTGGAAGTGGATTAAGCATTTATATTCTGTTCTTAAGCCAAGGGAATTATCAATTCTCAATTCTCCATACTTAGAATTAGACAACTATTCTTTCTATAAATCCATGTTGCATTATTTATATAGTATTTTCGGAGACGACGTTGCGCAAACAACATTAACAATTAAGCAAACTAAAATACTTAACCAAGTCAATAAAGAGAATGATTATATACCTTTTGAGAAATTAATAAAACATAGATTGGATTTAAAAGTATCAATCAAAGACGCCGAGCAAATCATTTCATCATTTGAAAAAAATAGAAACCAAAAAGCATTTTCGATTTTAGAGAAAGATAAAGTTTTAATATCCCCGCAGGAGTATATAGCCGCTAAAAATTATGTCACACAAAAAAGGAGAAAAACCTTTTATCTAACATTTGTTGGGGGATGTTTTCCCGTGCAAAACGATATATTGTTTGAAGATTTATTTCATCAAAGATTAAAAAGAAAAATTGAATGCGCTTACAATATAGAATTTAATATCAATATTATTCGTTATGAGAGGTTTAATTCCTGTCTAAAGAAAATTATTAATTATAAAAAAACAGCTCAAATTGATTTTTTAATTTTTCATGTGAGACCGGAGCCTTTTCTGAGAGCAGTAAAATTTCTTTATAAACATTTGGACAAAAAAGGAAAGATAAGATATTCATTAAATATTCCATCGCTAAAGATTTGGAATACGGAAAAATTCAATATTTTAAAATTTGAAAAGAGTATTGTATTTAAACCGGATAATAATCAAACAAAATTTCACAAAGCGCTTGTTAACTTTAATTACAAACTCGGGGAGATTTTTGGAAATCTAAAATATTCTCTCAACAAATATTTTGAACTTACATCCGATATAGTCGAGTTTTGCAATAAAAACGAAATATTCCCAATAGTTTTGGGAATGGGAAACCGAAATAATAGTTCCTATGAGCCTTTCCTTTGCAAAAAGTCAGATGAGTTTTTTAAGGTCGGACTTAGGGAGCAAAATGTTTCTTATGTTGAATTACTAAATATTAAATCAGAAAACATTAATGAATATTTTCGCGATAACGGTATTTATGCTTCGGAAAAATATCATGAATTAATTGCGGAAAAATTGTTTTCCGTATTAGAAAAGAAATTAAAATTAACGTAACTAACCCGCAACTCGTGAGCTTTGGAGGCGCATATATTCCGGTTGGCGCTATCAAGCGAGAGCTTGATAAAATTCCAACGTCGCGGCGGAAAAGTTATCCAAAAGAACTAACAATGGGATTTGCCACGACGTAATAAAAAAACTTAATGAATTTAAAAGTATTACATATTTCTCGTTCAATAATAAAAAACCACTTTAGGCTTTTAAAAAACTGGTTATTTTATAAGGGAAATAAAATTGTTTTAATTTTTCTTTCAATTTTCTTCCTATTAATCATCCGCGCTTTCAGCATTTATTTTGGCGAGCAATCGAGTATAAGTTCGCAAATGTTTAGCGTTTTTTTTCCCTTGCTTCTTCCGGTTTCTGTTGCAAGTAAATATTTAATTTTTATGACGAAAGAAGATAGTTTGCTATTGGCTTTTTTTAATAAAAAAAACTTATTTGCTTCCAAACAAGCGCTTCTTGCAATTTTTACGATATCGGTCTTTATAATGACATTATTACTTGGGATTATTCCTCATTTTGGGGAAATCCGTATTTTATTAATAATTTTTATCGAAGCGTTGTTATTGATAATTTTTAGTTTTTCGCTTCCTTATTTCACGATGAAAATAAATTTTAATTTTACCGTTTCAAAAAGTAATAAATATTGGGACTTACGATTTTCTAACGTCAACTTTTTACCTTTTCGCGGAGTTTTATTGCGTGAATTTCTTAGTCTTTGGAGAGAAAACAAAAAATCCATATTTAAAGCCTTTTTCAATGCAGGTTTAATCAACATTGTACTAATTCTTTTTATTGTAAACAATGGGAAGCCGGATTTTTTTGTTTGGGCGATGCTTTTGCAAAGCATTATTTTTCTAACATTTATTACCAATTATTCTACTTCAAACAACATAAAGTTAATGGAATTTATACCTAATAAAGAATTCTATATTTTGAAAGGCGAGTTTGTTTTTTGGTTTATTCTTTTTCTAGCGTACTTTACATTTGTTGTTCTAATTTATAGCGTCCTATTATCTCAAATAGAATTTCTTTCAATAGTTGTTTCAATTATGTTATTCGCTTTTTTGCTTTTGTATGTATTATTTGTGAGACTTGCATACGCAGAAGAAGAACTGACAAGAACTTTAATTTATATTTTGATGTTTATTCCCATTACAATACCGTTTTATTTTTATAATAGCTACAGAAGACTAAAATGCTGAAAATTAAAAATCTATATAAATCATACGAAGAATTAAGCGTATTGGAAAATGTAAACTTTGAAATTCATAAGGGCGAATTACTCGGAATAATCGGACCCAATGGCGCGGGAAAAACGACATTGCTAAATTCAATAATGTCTAATATAGATTTTAATGGGGAAATATTAATTGATGAAATATCAAACCGTGAGTTCATTGATAAATATCGAGACGATATATTGTTTTTACCCGACCAAGTTTTCACATATTCATTTTTAACGGGCATTGAATTTATAAAATTCATTTTAGACGTGAAGAAAATCCCTTTTTCCGATGCGTCAAATAATGTTAATTTGCTTTTTCAACTTTTTAATTTAGACGACCGATTAGACTCTTTAATAAAGGATTATTCGCGTGGAATGAAGCGAAAAATTGCGTTAATATCTGCGCTTGTACAAGCTCCTAAAATTCTTTTGTTAGACGAACCGGTGACCGGACTTGATACAATGAGTTTAATCGCTCTAAAAAAGGTTTTGATTTCAATGTCAAAAAATGGAACAACAATTATTTTTTCGACTCACATCTTAGATTTTGTTGAAAATATGTGCGATTCTATTTTAGTAATCAATGACAAACGCGCAACAAAAATTGATGGAATCGGCGCAATGGATAAAAATGAAATTGAAGCAAGATTCCTTCAAATAGTAGGAAATGAAATAGATTCAAAAGTTGATAAATTGTCGCTGAATAAAGTTTAATATATACTGAAATCAAAGCAGTTTTCGGATTCCGTAAGGTTGTCATTGCGATTCCGACTTTGTCGGAAGAAGCAATCTGTTAATTTTAGCCTCCATTCAACAGATTACTTCGTCATAAAAAACATTCCTCGTAATGACGTTGAATTTACTTCT
>JAADFW010000100.1:1389-6630 GCA_013152655.1 Chlorobiota bacterium | reverse complement strand
AGCGTGATTTTTATTTTGTTTTCCTATTGAAGTTACTAAAACACCATGAGTATCATCAACAATACATTTTTTAATTATCGCATCTGCTATTTTAGCATCGCTTAATTTTTTCAAATCTTTTTCGTCTTTAAAATAAGTTCCTAAATCTTCTCCGCTTGATAATCTATTTGGGTTAGCAATTTTACAGTTTGAACACAAAGGCAATTCTTTTTCTTTTGCTTGATTAATCAAATGCCCTACATGAATATGTTTAAACATATCACCACTGATACCGTTTACGGTATGTTCTTCGCCGTCTGCGCCGATAATTGTCAGTTGGCGTGTTATGATTTGGTTTCCTTCGCCTCCCTCATTATTAAGAGAGTGCATATTAAGCGTTATTCGTCCGCTTATTGATATTGAAGCTATTTGTTTTGCCATTTTATATAGATTTTAAAAGTTAATTATTCAGTTATTTCTTCGGAATTACTATTCTTTTCTTTGGGTTTGTCTTTCTTATTAATAGCAAATCCATAAGACCCAAGTAATGCACCAATGACTTTTGACGATTTTGAATATTTATCAAGTAATAAATAAAATTCTGTCAGCTCATCTGCTTTTACAATCGCCCTGTCTTTAAATTCGGAATTATTCTCTCGATAATGTGCTGTTTCCGAGTTATATCTTGTAATAAACTCTCCGATATATTCAACTAAATCGCTTATTGATTTCGATTTGTTTTGTAAGTTTTGTGCAACTCCGTATCGAATATTAAATTTTCTTTCGTTTTTTGACTGAAATTGTAAACTTACCGTACTGTTCTTTATTGCTTTCGCAACCGCTTGGAAACCTTCATTGCTAATAATTTCCTTTAAATTCAGATTTTCTGTTGTATCCATGTGATAATAAAATTTAGTTAATGTTTCGTATGTAAATGGTTTTACGTAATATTTTTCATTAGTTAGTGATTGCATTAAATAAACAGAATACCAGTTTGAGAATTTAAAAAAACTTTCGAGATTTGAACTGTTTATAAAATTCCGATAAGCCATTAATGCTTGAACAGAACTTCCTAATTCTTCAATATTACTAATAATTGATATTTGTTCTTCAAGAATTTCAAGCCACTCAATAACATCATCTTGATTATTTATTTCAATAAAATCGGGTGTTTGTATAAATGCAATATTTGAAATAGCTTTATTTTGCCCTAAATCTTTTTGGTAAACTGAATGTAAGCCTTCTATTATGTTTTTTGCATTTCCAAAATATTCCTGATATTCTTCTGACTTTTCTATTAGTTTCTTTATCAAAATCAGAATATTTAAAATATCTATTTTTATTGGTGTATTTCCTTTCAAATTATTTTTAAAACTATTAATAATTTCAGTTTTTTTAAGGTTATGAGTATTATTAAACTCAGGAACAAATACTTTTAAATCATAACTACTACCAACTTTTACAGGTTGACAAATCATACTATTTATGGCACCGGCTGTTTTTAAGGTTTCACTTATCCAAGATGAATGAAAATTAAAGCCATTTAAGCCATTTGCTTTTGTTTTGTTTAACCCTTTACCTTGATTAGGGTTATATAGTTGGGTCGCTGTAATTTCTTTGCTAAAATTTTTAAGTTTTTTTTCTTTTAATAATTTCGGATATTCTAAATTTATGCTACCTGAATAATTGCTTAAAATATCTTTTATTAAATATTTAAAATTGTCTTTATTCAAATAGAAATTATTAAAAATCTTTTTAAACCCACTTAATTGATTAGGCGTACTTGCCTGACTGTAAACATCAAACTCAATATCAATTTTTGTTGCACTCTCATTATTGTATTTTTCTTCAATTCTTTTCAGCTTTATTTTCCGCAGTTTCTCTTTTTCTTTACCAGAAAACTTTTTATAAACTTCGTTTATCTCATCACGTCTTTGTTCTCTTAAGGTTTTTTGTTCTTCATATTGAAAAACATTACTATAATCAATTCCTTCCGGTAAATCATTGCGTTTCCTTGCAATAAATTTTATAATATGAAAGTAATTTAGCTTTTCAATTATTTCATCGGTAATATCTGTTTTTGCTGTTACAGTATAAAACTTTTCATTACTCAAAATTGTAATGCTTTTTCGCCTTGCTTCGGCTTTATCCAATAATTGAAATAATAAATTGGCTAAACCGTATGCTTCGAGTGTTTCGGCATAAGTGCCTGTTTGTTTATATATTTTAAATTCTTTCATCAGGACTTGATTTTTATAAATTATTGCTGTACCTTTACATTAGTAATAACCGGATACACGCAAGTGCCCGGTATTTTATCCCGGCCCTACTAACCGGATACACGCAAGTGCCCGGTGGTCGGGTTATTTTTTTTCAATTAATGCTTGGTCATAAAAATAAGTTTTGTCTCTTGTTTCTTTTACCATTATTTTTACATCGTATTCAACATTTTTGTAATTAAAAATGTTAGTAAATATGTGGAATCCCAAAATATTATCTCGCATTTTCTTATCTTCCTCGAAACCAATATATTTTGAAGTTTCAAGAAAAAATTTTAAGTGCTTAACTGACATAATCATAGCTTCATTTTTTTCAATCATATCATAATTTTTGAAACTCTTTCCTTTTAATGTATGTTTTAAACCATGTAAATTAATAAGGATTTCAATTTTGGTTTCAGTGTTTATCACTTTAATGTTTTGTAACTCAATTTTAGCCCAAGCAAATACTTCATTTCTTAGCTTTATTAAATCTTCAATTGTCTTCATTTTATTTGTTAAAATTTAAATAAAAGACAAGTTTTTATTGGTTCGATTTTTAAAGTCAAAATATAATTTTTCAATTCCATCAAACTTGCCTTTTAGTTTTACAAAAATACAACGAATTACTATAAAGTCAAAACATAATTGGCGCAAAAAATAATGTTACTTTATGTTTTCAGTTGCTTTTTGGTCGCAAATCCTTAATATTCTTGACAGCAGCAATTCAAAAATTTTTTGAAAATCGGGTTCGTTTAATGTAATATCAAAAGAATCACTGTCTTTTAATTCTTTTTTGGGTTTTGTATTTATGTTTAAACGATTTAATAAATTTTCAATAGCTTTATAATCATTATCGGAAATATAATAATTCTTAATTTTTTCTGTAATATTTTTTGCACCATGATGCTTTGCAATTGCATTACAAACCGGATAAACTAAATCTTCTATATCTTCCTCTTCTTCAAAATTAAACTCATTTATTAAAATATCTTTAATCGCATAAGCTCCTATAACCGAATGTTCCGGGCGTTTACCACTTGTTTTTGCAAGTTCAATATCATTATTGTTTGTTCTGTCAAAATCACTATGTGCCAATGCTTCCGTTATTTTGTTTCCCGATTTTTCACTTTGATATTTTTTTATAGGTTCTTGCCAGGCTGTATTTAGCTTTCCGTAATCGTGCATAATAAGCATAAGTTCAATAAGCTTGTTATAATCAATATCGGGTATTTGTATAAATTTTGGTAATTCTTTAAAAATAAATTCCATTTTGGGTTTGAAATTGTTTCTATAATAATTTAACAAAGCCAAATTATGTTCAATAAATGTATCTGATTTTAAAGGTTTAAACTCATCTGTTTTATCTTTTTGTTTTATTTTTTGAGATATTCCATTTCCTATTCCAATAAAATTTAAGCCAATTTTACTATCGTAATTAAAGAAATTAGAATTTACATAAAATCGGGTATCGGTTATTTTGTCATAATGTGCTTGATTTAATTCATATTTTTCATCGCCAAAGTCAAAAAAAATGCTAGGTTCAAGTTTTAAAACAGGATAATCGTCATTAAAATCAGAATTAAAATTATCCATTATTTTTTTCCATTTTCCTACAAAAGTCCATTTATAAAGTCCGATACTTTCATAACTGTATGGTTGCAAAATAACATCGCGTTTAATTTTATTATTAATAATCACTAATTCAACACTTTGAATATCCCTTATTGTTTTTCGGTAATTACTTTTTTCACAATTTTGCCAAGCATCTCTTATTTCTTTTTTATTAAAACTATTTTCATTTATCTTCTGAGTAATGTCTTTTTCACTTTCACCCATTATCATATTCACAAGATGCTCAGCAGTATCCTTATCAATACTTGGTGTATGTTTAAGAACTTTTAGAGTTTTCTTGCATAAATCAGGATTATATGGCAAATATTTATTATTTATTTTTCGTATTTCTTTTTTATCAAACTCATTGCTGGAAAGTGTTTCATCTAACTTTATTTTTTCATCTGGTTGTAAAATGTCATAAACATATATTTCTCCGGTTTCATTTTCATATCTGGCACAGCGTCCGGCTCTTTGCAAAAAAGAATTTACAGGCGAAACTTCCGTATGTAGTGTTTCGCAGGAAATATCCATACCTGCTTCAATAACTTGTGTTGAAACTAGTATTGCATTTTCGTTACAGTCTTTTTTAAAATAATCTTTTATCAGTTTTTCTTTGTCTTTTCGATCTTTATCAAAAAAACGTGAATGAATACAAAGCAATTTTGTTTCCTCATTTTTTTTAATTTTTTCAATTTCAATAAATAAGTTTTGGGCTGTTTCTACACGATTGCAAATTACAATAGTTTTATTTTTATGTTCATTGACAATTTTTTGAGCATTAATAGTTTTGTTGGAAACAAAAATCTTTTTTTTAACAACATTTTTCCGAACTTTTAGAGATTTTATTTTAGAAATAGCGTTTGAATCTTTTAAAGTAACAATTTCAATATTTTGCAGATAGGTGTCATTTTTAACAAAATTAATAAATTCATCACTCATTGTTGCCGTCATTATACAAAAACGAGTTAGATTTGATAACAGTTTTAGCGTGCCGAGAGTTGTTGCCATTGATAAATTTGTATCTAATAAATGAAACTCATCAAATACTAAATAACTACCAATTATAGCACCGGCATTTATATTTGCTTGACGTTTTGAAAGTGGCAATGGAAATGAAAGAAAATTACTGAGAGTTTGGTCAATAGTTGAAAAAACAATATCATTTTCAAAATATTTATCTTTACTGTATTCGCCTGTTTGTATAGATGCTAAACTTGAAAACTTTGAATGTTTTTGTAATTTTTCTGTAACGTCTTGGTGTATTGAATTTGCAAGTGTTCGCAACGGCAAACTGTAAATCAATTTTTGAGGAAAATTATAATTCTCGTTTTGTCTTGCAATCAAAAATGGAATAATTGAAGCCCAAGTTTTTCCGGCTCCGGTTGGA
>JAADFW010000100.1:0-1327 GCA_013152655.1 Chlorobiota bacterium | reverse complement strand
ATATTCATAAGGTGAAAAACCTAAAAGTTTTATATAGAAATTTTCAATATTCACTATATCTTGTTTTTGTTAACTATGTAAATTTATCTACAATCCGTATATTCAACATTTAATTACGTTAAATCCTACTAAAATTAACCCTCTGGTATTATATAATAAAAATTACCTTCGCCAACTGTTCTTTTTAGTGTATTAATTATTCTGTTTACATTATCATCAGGCCCTGCAACAAAAAGAGGTTTCCCGTTGTGTCCGAATTCGATTTCGTCAATCCCATCATCAATTAAGTCGGAATTAAGTATGTATTCAGCAATATTAAAATCTTTATGAGGTTTAAAACCAAGTTCTTCAGCATAATCAATTGCACCGTAAATAATATTGTGAGTTTCAACAATGTCATACAAAACAAAATCTTCTGAACTAAAGAGTTTGCTTTTTAAATCCTCATATTTAATGCTATTTTGATTAAAATTAAACATTGCATTTTTTACTCCGAGACAATAAATATCAATAAGAAATATTGCATAGATATAATTGCCTGATGGTTGCTTTTTACTGATAAAAACCGTTGCCATTCCTTTTTCATTCCACTTTGCGTTAATATAACATTCATGAAAAGGCAGGTCTTTGGCTCGTGTTTTAAAATACTTTTCTGCTGTTTTTCTCTGATTCATACTAATTTCTTAATTTAATATAGTTCAACTTTCTTATTTAATACTTTACATTCACACTAATCCCTCCATCCTAAACTCATCTTTTAATGCCGGTAAGTTTGGTTTATGATTATAAAGTTGGTTTATTAATTCATGTGTTTGTGTTTCAAGTCCATTTATTTTCAAAGCTTGTTTTAACCATGTGGCTATTATTCTATACAAGTCTCTTCCCCTGCCATTATCAAGTTCTTCCTTTGCTTTTTGTTTAATCTTATTAAAACAGAATTCAGGATATATATTTAGTATAGGTTCAATTAATTCATTTAATTCCCATGAATCAGAATATTGTTCAACAAGATATTTTATTTCTTCGTATTTTTTCTCAACTTCTAATATTTTAACAACAAATGCTTTTTGCCAATTAACATCGTTAAGTAATTTATTAAATTCTGCCGAAGTCAGGTAATTTTTAATTTTATGATAATGTTCAATTTTATTTTCCTGAATGGTTAATTGATAAAAAACTTTGACAAATAATGTTTTGTCAAATTCAACATGAATTTTATCCTGCAAAAACTTTGACCACAACGTTTTGTTTTTATCAAATAATTCATTTGCTGTTATAATAAACTGGTTTTTATCATTTTCAAAATAATAATCGAGCAATTGTTTTG
>JAADFW010000099.1 GCA_013152655.1 Chlorobiota bacterium | reverse complement strand
TTTAAGAGGTCAAAAACCCAAAATTTTTGCTACTTTTATAACTTGAAGATGTTTGCGGATTTATCCCTTACTCTTCTTATACTAACGTTAGGTGCAATATCAAGAACGATACTAAATTAGAACAAATGAATCAACTATGGTTTGAAATGAAAGATTTGAAAAAACGGAAATTAGACAAATCCGTTTGGATTCCTCTTCGTTCTGAAAAATCAATTCGTAACAAGGTTGAATTTGGAGAAGTTGGATACATAGACGAATTTATAGGTCATGGTACATTAATGCTTCCTGTTAGTAAAAAGCCAATGACTAAAGACTTAGATTGGATGGACGTTGGAATTAGTCATTCTCATAGTTTCAATTATTTACATGGAGAATATTTGCAATCAGAAATGTTTGAAAACTCCGATTTCCAAGGAATATATTTAGTTATAAATCAAAGTTTTGACAACAATTATGACAGTAATGAATGGCATCTTCATCAAGATTTAGTTATTAATTTAGGATTAAAAAGAGAAAAAGATATTTGGGTTTGTCCAAGACAAGGGTATGTTGAAGTTGCAAGACTGGAAAGAGGTGAAGAAGGAAATCCAATATTAATTCGAATCAAAAATCAATTTCTTAAAGATTATTTATGTGCAAGAAATTGTGGTTTATATATAACTTCCTATTTCAGCAGAGATGAAATTTTTGCCAATAGAGAAATACTTTCATGGAGTGATGATTCTAAAAGCACAAAAGAAGGAAAGGATGTTTGGGAATGTAGAGTTTTAGAAATTCATGAAGGTGGTTTTCCTTTTGGAGAAAAAATAGCAATTTCTCATGCAAGTCGAACAGATGTAGATGAAGCAGAAGACATACCTGATATGACTTCTTTACCTACAGATTCTAACATAAAATCTGAATTTCATAAAAAAAGTTTCAAAGGAAAGAAGTTGTATCGAATTATGGCTGAACTTTGGAAATACGAATGGATTAATCCAGCTAAAATTAGCCCAGTTGTTTTAGGAGAAGAACAACAAATTGACATTTTTTACATTGTTGATGAAGAAGGAAACAAAGAAAGTGGAAAAAAATTAAAAAAAGGAGGTAAATGGCTTTGGTTTAAACCTGAATTAGCTTCATCACTAATATTAAAAAGAGGTGGTTTTTTAAGTTGGTATACAAAAAATACAGGTAGTATTTCTTGTGCCCCATCATTTGGAATTCATTTTGGAATGAATGATTTAGGTCTAATAACAGTTTATGCAAAAGACGTTGGTAATTTACCAATTTGGCAACAACAAATTTGGGTAGGTTATAATGTTTCTCCAGAAGGTGGAATTTCTAAAGAATTACACGATTCTCAAGTTAAAGCTGAACCAGCTTCAACTTTAGCTCCAGAAGACTTTATTGAAAAAGTCATAAATCAAATAAATAAGGCATCTAAACAAAATTTAAACACTCATTTTTTTAGAGGACATCATTCTATTAACGAAATTATTAATTCTATAAATCGATTTAGAGCAGTTGATGATAAAGGGCTTTTCTCTCTTGCAAAAGACATTGCGAGAATAATTGTTGATGACATTGATATTGAATCACTTCAGAAAATAGCAACTCCACCTAAAAAAACGAAATGGGGTTCTTTAAAAACTCTTGAAAATCTATTGGCTATTAAAATCCCAAAAGAGGAAGCTCGAAAAATATTAAGTCCATTTGTTGGTGTTTATGAATTAAGACATGGAGATGCTCATTTACCAAGTAGTGAAATTGAAAATTCATTCAAGTTAATTCTAATAGATAGAAATAAGCCGAGTATCATTCAAGGTTATCAAATGATATATGCTTGTGTTGAAAACCTACATATTATTCTTAGTATTATTGAAAAATGGAACAAAATAAAATAAAGCACCTAACAAAATATAAAAATAATAGCCGAAATAGTAGTAAATATGAACATTGTATTCCGCAACAACATTAGTAGTAAACTGAAAAATTCTGCTTCCGCAATCGGCTACTATTCTTATACAAACCGTTAGGCAATATGAGAAAGACCAATAAAATTAAATAGAAATGAAAGGAAATTTATTATTCTATTCAACAAATACAAAAATTGCTTTTTATATAGCTGAGCAATTCTATAATTCAGAACATTATGTTTGGTGTGCACCAGTTTATAATCCTGAAAAGTTAGAGGCTTATGATTTTAGAAAAAAAATACCTGTTAGTTCTTCACCATATAAGATTTATAAAAATTTATTAGATGATGTGGGTTCTAATGATAAGCATTCTTATAAGATTGAACAAAATCGAATAGGGTTAAAGAAAGGGGCTGCTATCATGCTTGAAAAAGGAATTATTGATGAAAATGATTTCGCAAGAATATTAGCTATAGTTGATTCTGCCGAAGTAAATGAATTCACACCTCTTCTTTATTTAATACCAGCAAATAATGTAGAGAGTAAGATAAATACAGTGAATGTAGAAGATTCTGCAAATCCTTTAAGCGTAGAATATCAAATCTACGATTTAAAACGAGAAGAATTTGAAATAATTGAATTTGAATAATATGGATAATATATTTATTATACAAGCATTGTTACGACTTTTAGATTTTGCAGCGATAAGAAAATTTAATCTTAAAGATAAGAATGTTAATTTTGATGATAAAATCGGAAAAAAGGCTTTGTCAATCAATGAAAAGTTGAAAGAAACAAAAGGTCTTGATATTTTTAGTAAGAAGATAACTAATGATGAGATTAGTAAATTTGAACACTTAATTGGCAATGCTATGTCTAACCATATTAATAAAAAAGTTGTTCTTCGAAAAATAGATGATGAAATTAAAATTTTAAAGAATGCAATTCCTCTTGATAAAGCAATTTATGAAAAATTTAACATTAAATTTTCAGATTCTTTGAATAGAATGTTAGAAAAAGTTTCGACAATCAATTCTGAAATATTACTTAAGTTAGTTATTAAAGCAAATTATATTTCAAAGCTTCCACATGAAGTATTAAAACATCATTATTTTACTCAATCAATTGTAAATATAAATAAAAAGGATTTCTTTCTTATATCTGTATTATCACATGAACACAATAAGAGAGAGAACCTACATGTAAATGAATTATTTCTATTAAATAAAGAGCAATATTCTAAGTTTGATAGAAATCCGATTCAACTATTTTTGAAAGGTCTTGATAAGTATGGAATAGATTTAAGTATTAATGGAACCTTGTCAAGATTCTATTATCATATTGAAGTTCCTCTTAATACGAATATTCAATCTGTAGAATTTTTAAATATGCAGAATATTGATAGAAGCGAACCTTTCTCACTATCTATGCTGTTGAAAAAAACGGAGAAATCAATAGAACTACAAGATGTTTTTGCAACAAGAACAAATTTGATAATAAATGAATTTAACAATAACATTGCCTAACAATGCATAAAAAAAATAGCTATTTCGTGGTAAACCTAAGCAGTGTAGCTCATATTGGGCTCCGCCAAATCTACCGATTTGACTACTTAAATGGTGGTAAATTTGGCTCATTGAATTATCGAAATGAAATAGCTTTGTTTTACGCTACATTTTCTTATGCTCACCGTTGCCAATCATAAAATAAAGAAATGAATAAAATAGAATTATTAAAGAAAATAAATGTTGGAGAAAGAGTTGCTGAACAGGAAACAAAAGGCTTGAACACATATTTTCTCGAAACTTATTTATGGGAACAAGTATTAGACAATTCTATTGATATTGTTTTTGGAAATAAAGGTTCTGGGAAAAGTGCGATTTACAATCATTTATCAAATTATAGTTATGACTTAATGGGAGCTAATATTATTCTTGCATTAGCAGAAAATCCACGTGGTGCAATTGCTTTTAAGGATTTAAACACAACCCCTCCAACAGAAGAAGCGGAGTTTAAAAATATTTGGAGATTATATTTTGTAATGATAATAAGTCAGAAACTCCAAGAATTTAATTATAAGGACAAATACATAAATATTGTTATTGAAAAATTACAAGAATCAAACCTTTTACCAAGAAGATATGGTTTTACTGCAATGTTAAAAATGGTTAGAGATTATATCAAGATTAAATCAATAGAACCAAATATTTCATTAAATGATACAACAGGAGGAATAACAGGAGCAGGGCTAAAAATTACATTGGGTGAACCAAATGTTGGCTTAATAGATAAGGGATTTGTGTCAATTGATTATCTTCTTGAATGTCTGAATAATTCATTAACTGAAAATGGTGATAAAATATGGGTGGCAATAGATAGATTAGATGCTGTTTTTCAAGAAAATTTTCAATTAGAAGCAAATGCCCTAAAAACATTATTTCAAGTTTACATAGATTTTATGAAATTTGATAATATTAGGCTTTTAATTTTCTTTCGGGATGATATTTGGAACCGAATTATTGATTCAGGGTTTCGTGAGTCAAGTCATATAACGAGAAAAGAGAAAATAAATTGGGATGAAAATTCTCTTTTTCACTTAATAATGTCGCGATTCATCAAAAACAAAGAGTTACTTGAATACTTTGATATTGATAAAATTAATCTTGAATCGAAAGAACAAAAAATTGAATTGTTTTATAAAATATTTCCAAAGAAAATTAATTCTAATAGTATATTTAGTTTTAGATGGATTATATCAAGAATAGAAGATGCCAATCACAATACTTCGCCAAGAGAATTAATTCATTTAATAAATACAGCAATAAAAAAAGAAATTAAAACACTTTCAGAAGAGAATAAAGATGAATCTGAATATTTGATAAGTGAAATATCATTACTAAAAGCATTAAAGGAAGTTTCAAAAACAAAATTGGATACAATATTAGCAGAATATCCTAATCTACAACGATTTATATACAGATTAAAAAAGAAAAAAATAAGGTCAAAATCAGAAGATTTAAAAATATATTGGGAATGTAGTAAAAAAGAAGTTAAAATAATCGCAGGAAATCTTGTTAAAATTGGAATTATTAGAAATGAAAATGAATTTAATGAAGAAAAAGAACCTTTGTATTATATTCCAATGTTATATAGACCTGCATTAGGATATTCTGTGGTATAATAAATAACGATTGGCAACAAAAAATATAGTGTATTTGGCAGATAGTGCTAAATATGAAGATGATAGCAATAAATAAACATAGTAGTAAATTGAAAATTTTGAGCGTTGAAATGCCAAACGCACCATATTCAAACCGTTGAAAGTAATGTAGAAAAAAAAATTTGAAAGTATTTTAATGTTTTTTGAAATTTTTGATAAGTAAAAACGGATTTTTCGTGTTTATCTGCAAGACAGTTTTGGAAATTCACCGAGAATCCCGGCAAGTCTTCAGCCCGGCATCTCAA
>JAADFW010000098.1:6286-30558 GCA_013152655.1 Chlorobiota bacterium | reverse complement strand
ACACATATCTTTGGGTTATAAAACTCCAAATATGGTGTATAAAAATATTACTTAAATTATTGTTTAACCTGTAGCCGTATTTTAGGACAAGTCAGACAAAATAGAATCTAAGTATTTGTCTGGTGCGTCAAGTTGTAAGTAATGTCCGCAGTTTTCAATTTTAGTAACTTTTACATCTTTAAATGTATTTTCTAAAGTTCTTCCAGCTTTTGACCAATGCTGAAACCTATCACTCATAGCCCAAACTAAATGAACAGGTATTGACACTGAGGAAAGCAATTCCATATTTTCCTTGGTATATCGACTATCTAATTTTGTCAACATTCTTTGAAACTTCCAAACCATTTTTCTTTTATTGAACTTACCGTCATAAAAAATTCTTCGGAATGTGTCTTCAGATAAATTTTGATTGCTGATAAAAGCTTTCGACATTGAAGCAAATAAGTTCTCAAAAGGGAATTTTCCAAACATTGCCAACCAATAAAAAATACCCAGTCGTGAAGCTTTAATCATTTTTTGAACAGTTGGCACAGGCCAAGAATCGGCAGTAATACTATTGCTGAGGGTTATTTTCTTGAACAAGTTTTCTTGATTAGCTACCATTATCTGGGCTATGCCACCACCAATATCGTGTCCAATTAGCCAGATATCTGAAAAACCTTGTTGCTTAATCCAAGCAACTAATAAATCAGATGTGCCTTTTAAACTATAAAAATCTCTATTCTTGATAATCGTTTTGCCATAACCTGGTAAGTCAGGAGCTAAACAAAACCAACCTTTTTCAGAAACTTTCTCAATTACTGCTTTCCATAATTCAGATGATGCAGGTATTCCGTGCAAAAATATAGCAACAGGCTTTCCGTTTTCACCAGCTTCTAAAACTGAGAGAAGGTTCTCATCAATCCTATATTCATTTCGTTTTGTCATATTTACTTGGTTTTATATTAATACTTAGTTACTTTTATAAAGCAATAGTAATTAATTTAAGAAAGCGAAACAAGAAGTTACAATGGAGAAACTAAGTATCGAAGAGGAAACTGTAGTTGATAATCAAGGGATTGATTTGAAAAAAAAAATAAAAAATATTTTCGGACACCTTGACCCAAATAATCCACCTGATATATGCCCTATACGAGATGTATTAGCACCTGTTACCGATAAATGGAGCATTCTTATTATTATTTTCTTAGGCGTATATACAACTCTGAGATTCAATGAACTTAAAAGACACATTTATGGGATTTCTTCAAAAACCTTGACTGAACGTTTGAAATTGTTAAAAAGAGACGGCTATGTTTTAAGAAAGATGTATCCGGAGGTTCCAATACGTGTGGAGTATCAATTGACTAAATT
The DNA here is from genome assembly GCA_013152655.1 of Chlorobiota bacterium. Taxonomy (GTDB): domain Bacteria; phylum Bacteroidota; class Bacteroidia; order Bacteroidales; family B39-G9; genus JAADFW01. The sequence continues at coordinate 29,205 of JAADFW010000098.1, read as the reverse complement.
TGGCTATCAATATTTAGAGCAATTATTAAACCTGACCGAATGGATAAATTCGGCCATGCCAGACATAATTAAAAAGCGGCATAAGTTTAATGTAATAATAAAAAAATAGGAATACCCGCCCAGCGGCCGGTTTAATTCATCACTCTGACAGAGGAATACAATATTGTAGTAATCAATATGTAAAAACACTAAAACTAAAAGAAAGAGGAATAAAAATAAGTGTGACAGAAGAGAATCATTATTATGAAAATGCTATTGCAGAACGTGTTAACGGGATTTTAAAAGATGAGTTCTATTTAGATCAAACCTTTTTTGATGTATCTTACGCACAGCGAGTTACAAAAAATGCAATAAAATTGTATAATGAATTAAGATTACACATACCTTTGGGTTATAAAACTCCAAATATGGTGTATGAAAATATTACTTAAATTATTGTTTAACCTGTAGCCGTATTTTAGAACAAGACATTCCCCCATCCCGAGAACAGGATTAAGTTTCTAAGCTAACGATAAAATTGGGAGAAAAAATGAGATGAAATATGATAAAATTAAAAAAATATAAAGCACAGACAGTCAATACGTTAATTTAACATTAGTCACAATTGGGGTATTCCAGAGACATTGACTTATGAGGCTAACGTAAAGGTGAAAAAAAAGGAAATAAGAGGTGGAATTTGAAGAAAAAACAATTTTTGTAAGTTGTTGTAAATCAGTTTTATAATTTTACGTTAGTTAGAATTAGAGAAAATCGAAAATGAGTTCAAATAAACCAATAAGATTAAATGATTTAAGTCCACAAAAATTAGGAAAACTATTTCCGGTGATTATTGCTAAACCTAATCACGAATGGAAAAATATATATGATGCTGAAAAAAATGAATTGATTAGAATTTTAGGAAAGAAAGCAATTAGAATTGAACATTTTGGCAGCACCGCAGTTCCAAATCTTGAAGCCAAACCAACAATTGATATTTTAGTTGAAATTTCTAATAATGAAGAAATAAAGGAAGAAATTATAAAAATAATGCAATCGGAAGGTTATCATTTTATACCAAGAAATGATTGCCCACCACCATATTTAATGTTTGTTAAAGGATATACAAATGAAGGATTTAAAGGACAGTCTTATCATATTCATATGGCAGAAAAAGAACATGATAGACTTTGGGACAGACTTTATTTTCGTGACTATTTGATTGACCACAAGGAAACTGCAAGCGAATATGAAAAAATTAAACGAAAACTTGCGGAAAAGTATAAATATGACAGAGAAGCATATACAAACGGAAAAACTGAATTTATAAAACAAGTAACTGAAAAATCAAAAATTCAAAAAATATATAGAATGCACTGCATTGATTGGAATACAAATAATCCTTGGTTAGAAATATCATATTCAGATTATGAAAATCATATGATAGAAGTTGGACAAGCACAAGTCTTAAACAGGTTGACAAAATATAACCTTGATAAATATAATCCTGAAAGTTTTGCTTTAATAGGTTGTTCTACCGGTAATGGATTGGAACATATAAAACCTGAAATAACAAGGATAGTATATGCGGTAGATATTAACCCCTATTATCTGAATAAAACGAGAGAGAGATTCAATACTAAAATTGACAATCTTCAAATCTGTAATACGGATATTCAGAATGATGAAATAAAAATTAAAAATATTGATTTGGTTTTTATTGGGCTTATTCTTGAATATGTTGAACCAGAAAAAGTATTAAAGAAAATAATTCAAATACTAAGTAAAAAAGGAATTTTATCAATAGTAATTCAGAAAAATAAACAGACATCATTTGTTTCAAAGACAAATTACACATCTCTTGAAAAATTAACTAACATTTCAAATGAAGTGAATGAAGAAAAAATTGACAGGTATATCAAGTCAAAAAATATGGAATTGATTAAACGAGAAGAAATTGAACTGACAAGAAACAAATCATTTATAACACTTGAATACAGAATGAAACAAAAATAACGAACGCACAACAATATATATAAGGTATACCGCAAGAAGTTGTAATACTGAAAGTTATAGTTCCAAATAAAAGTTGTTTGTAACTTAAAAAGAAACTGTTTCAAAATTCGGCACGCCTCATATACTCAACGTTGATTACGAATAAGTACAACATATGGAGTATAGTAAATTGTCGCTATAATTGTAAATCAAGGTATGTAACCCGTTCAAACGGTATCATAAATTGACAGGATTCTACTTCGCAAACGGCTACAAAACATACCACCAATGTAATAAAGCTTTCAGTCCACTTAACTTTTTGCATTTTTAATTATCTTTGACTAAAGCCTACTGCAAAATGAACATTTATAATTAATTTTCAAAAATTACTGAAATGAACCAGGAAAAAAATGCTATTATAAAACTTCAGTCCACAAGTCAACTGCGAACAACCATGGGCGATTACTTCAATCGCTTGAAAAATGCAGCAGAGACCGGACATAAGAAAATTGCCTGGTGTACAAGTGTCGGGCCGGCTGAGTTGCTATATTCTATGGGATTTGAAGTTTATTTTCCTGAAAACCACGGAGCTATGCTGGGTGTAGGTAAAAACGCTGATACGTATATTCCAACTGCCGTAGCACAAGGATATTCTCCTGATATATGCTCCTACCTTACCACTGACATTGGTGCTTTTTTACAAAATGAAACACCGCTACAAAAAATGGGGTTCAAATCAATTCCGAAACCTGATGTTTTAGTCTACAATACTAACCAATGCAGAGAAGTTGGTGACTGGTTTTCATTTTATGCAAGACATTTTAATGTTCCGATATTAGGAATAAATACACCTCTTTGCATAAATAACCTGACAAAAAGTATTGTTAATAATGTTTCTAGTCAGTTTAAGGAACTTATTCCTGAATTAGAAAAAATTGCAACACAAAGATTTGATATTGACAAATTTAAAGAGGCTATAAGTTTATCTCATGAAGGTTGTGTATTATGGCGAAAAGTATTAGAAACAGCCCAGAACAAGCCCTCTCCTATTAATTTTTTCGATGCTGCAATTCACATGGGCCCTATTGTTGTTATGCGCGGAACACAGTATGCTGTTGATTATTATAATATACTGTTAGCCGAACTAAAAGATAGAATTACTAATGGAATTAGTGCTGTTCCAAACGAGAAGTTCAGAATTTTCTGGGAAGGCATGCCTCTTTGGTATAAATTAAGCGGTATGGCTAAGTTATTTGCAAAACTTGATACTTGTATTGTTGCTTCTACTTATTGCAATAGCTGGATTTTCGATGATCTGGATCCCGATGATCCCTTTGAATCATCAGCATTAGCTTACTGCAAACTATTTATTGTTAGAGCTGATGAAATAAAAGAAAAAGTATTAAAAAATATGATAAGAAATTTTTCAATTGATGGGATAATATACCACGAATCTAAAACTTGTAACAGAAATTCAAATAATCTTTATGGTTTGCAAAACAGGCTATATGAAAAAACAAAAGTACCTTATCTTGAAATCAACGGAGATTTGAATGATCCAAGATGTTTTAGTGAAGAACAATCGGTAATAGCAATTGAGACTTTCATTAGTCAATTGTCAAGTCATGCAATGCAATAAATAATCTATAAAAATGTAAACTTGTTTTAATTAAACGTTGAATAGTAAACAAAAAAGTTTAAAAATGTACAGAATAGGACTTGATCTTGGCTCATCATATACTAAAGGTGTTTTGGTTAATAGTAAAAATGAAATTATCGACTATCAACTTGTTAAAACCGGATTTGATTTTAAAAAAGCTTCAAAGAAAATAATAGATAAATTCTCTAAAAATCACAAAATATCCTATCCTGTTTTTACCTGTGGCTACGGACGTGAACAAACGGAAATCCCATTTATTGCAAATTCTGAAATTATTGCGTTAGCTAAAGCCGTTTACAACAAATACAAAAAAAAATGTTCTGTTATTGATATTGGTGGGCAGGATACAAAATTCATTAAAATAAACAAGTTGGGACAAATTGATAAATTTAAAATGAATAGAAAATGTGCTGCCGGAACCGGTTCTTTTATTGAAGAAATTGCTTTTCGCCTTGATGTTACAGCACTTGAATTCAGCAACATAGGAAAAGAAGCCACTGAAAAAATAAAAATAAACAGTTATTGTACTGTTTTTGCAGTTTCAGAAATTATTGGAAGAATAAAACAAGGAACATCATTACCAAATTTAATTCTGGGAATTTATCATTCTATTATTGATAGATGTATAGAACTTTCTCCAATAGAAGATTATTTGATAATAACAGGAGGAATTCCTGACAATCACCCTATAATTATAGATATTTTTAAAGAAAAATTTGTAAATTCCGATAGTCCTGAGAAATCACAATTTTTAGCTGCTTACGGATGTGTTTTGCTCAATATTTAATCGAAAATTAATAATAAAAAATACCTTATCTTTTAAAACAAACAACTATGAATAATTCACTAAATGAAGTTGTAATTGTGAGTGCCGCAAGAACACCTATTGGAAAGCATGGTGGAGTGTACAATGATTTACCGGCTGAAGATTTAGCTGTATTAGCAGTTAAAGAAGCAATACTAAGGTCGAAAATTGATTTGTCAAAAATAAAAATAGACCAGGTAATTGCAGGTATGATTTATATCGATTCTAATAACCAGCAAATCTACCTGCCCCGAAATGTTTCAGTAAGAGTTGCAAAAATGCTTAATGACACAGCTAATTTAAAAAATGCTCCGGGTAAAACTACATTAAGAATTTGCGGAACAGGATTTCAGGTTTTAGCCGACGCATTTGATTTAATTATGCAAGATGAACCTCAAAAAATGAATTGTATCATTTCTTTTGCAACAGAAAGTATGTCACAAACAAACTTAATTCACCAAGGCCGCAGAAAAAAGGATAATGTATGGGATTTTGAAGATGCACCTTTGAAAGACTACCTTCTTGAAGGTTTTAACCATAATTTGTTTAAAACTCTAATGCCTAAAACAGCGGAACTTTATGGTTCTCAACTAGAAATTACAAGACAGGAATGTGACGAGTTTTCGTATTTAAGCCATAAACGATCAAAAGAAGCACAGACTAAACAATGGAACAGATTTCCTGATTCTGATAAACATAATTATTTGAAAGGAATATTTAATGTTGATACCGTTGATGCAGCAGGAAATTCAATAAATATTTGGAAAGATGAAGGAACAAAGTATGATATTAGTATTGATGAATTGAGCAAACTACGCCCATTGTTGGGCCCTGGTGGATTAGTAACTCCCGGAAACGCAAGTCAGATTAGCGATGGTGCTGCTGCTGCTGTTTTAATGGATAGAAAATATGCAGACAAACATAAAATACCTTATTTAGCAATAATAAGAGGCTACCAGTTTTCTACAGTAGATCCAACAATTATGGGACAAGGGCCGGTTCCTGCCATTAAAGAACTCTTAAATAAATTGAATTTAAAAATGTCTGATATTGACTTATTTGAAATTAATGAAGCTTTTGCAGCTCAGTATTTAGGAGTTGAAAAAGAATTAAAATTACCTCGTGAAAAAACAAATGTGAATGGAGGGGCTATTGCAATTGGACATAATATTGCAGCAACAGGATTACGTATTACAACAGATTTAATATATGAATTAATAAGACAAAAGAAAAAAATCGGGATTGGATCCGCTTGTATTGGTGGAGGGCAGGGAGGTGCAATCTGTGTAGAAATAGCTTAACAACTAAAGTATTAATATAAATATTTTAACCATAAACATTTTTAGATAAATACATAAAAAAATAACTATCATGGGAACTTGTTTTTCTTACGGCAACAAACTGCTGCAAAAAGAAGTATCAAAACTAAATAATATTAAAAGAATTGCACTCATCGGTTCAGGAACAATGGGAATTGGAATAGGTATTGATATTCTGAATAAAACAGAATTTGATATAGTATTTGTTGATGTGGCTGATAAATCATTAAAACGAGCTAAAAACGAAATAAAAGAATACTTTACCGGACTCGTTTCCGGCGGTAGAATTTTAGAAGAACAACTGGATAATTATTTAAACAGACTTAGTTATACTAAGGATTTTAAAGTACTTAAAGATGCTGAAATAGTTTGGGAAGTGGCAACCGAACGAATTGACATAAAAAAAACAATATTTGAAAATATTGAAAAATATGTTGATCAGGAAAAATTGGTTTTTATTTTTTCCAATACTTCATCACATACTACCGAAGAATTAGCAGTACTTTTTAACGACAGGTTTTTAAGAGATAAGTTCCTTACAGGACACGGATATTTTCCATTTCATGCTAACCGGTTATTCGATGTAATGAAAGGAAAATATGCCAGTGAAGAAACATTTATTGCCGGAATAGCTTTTGCTGAACAAGTACTGGAAAAAAAAGTAATTGCATTAAGAAATGACCACCATGGCTATATAGCTGACCCTATTTTTGAAGGTATGGGAGCAATCATTAGTTGGGATGTAAAAACCGGGCAAGATTTAGTTGAATTACCTTTGGTTTTTGAATTGCTTACTGCCAATCCTTTCCAAATTTTAGACAGAACCGGGCATATGCCATATACCGAATGCGCTAAACACTTAGGAAAAGCATTACCTCCAAACGACCGCCTTAAACTAGTATATAATCAAAATGGAAGACATTATCCATCATGGATAGAAGATCTTGAAAAATCAGGTAAAATTGGAATAAATTCAAACAGTAAAGAAGGATTTTTCAAATGGGAAGGAACAACAAACCGGGAAAAGCCAGTAAAAGTTTATGATCCTGAAAATAAGATATATGTTGATATTAAAGAGATAAATTATGATGATTACTGGTCAATTTCTGAAGCAAAAGCATTAGATTATCGTGAATCAACTATTAAAAGTGTTAGTGGATTAATAAAAATTGCAGAATCTGAGGATAAAGGAGGTAAGTTATTCAGACGATATACAATACCTATTATGCTTTATGCACTTGATCTTATTCAGGATAATTATGCAACACCTGCTGACATTAATGCTTCTACAAAAGTCGGCCTTCGGTTTAAATTTGGGTTATGTGAAATAATAGACGGATTCTTGAATCATTTTGGAATTGATGGATTTATTGCTTTAGTCAAAAAGGCTGCAATTGAAAATCCTGACAGGAAAGAATTGTTTGATATTGATGGAAAAATTGGCTCACGTAAAGATAAACCCAACCTGTTACATACAATGAAAAAGAAAGGTTGGACCAATTTATTAGGATACGGAAGAATTTATGGCACTCCGGTAAGCCAGAGAAATTTTAAAACCGGTAAAATGGACATTTATTATAATGACCTAAGGTATATTTTCCCAACTAAAAAAGACAGGGTGGCTTCAATCATTTTTGATAATCCCTTGCGTGGTAATGTTTGGAATAAATATACACTTGACCAGTTAGACCATGCTATAGGAATTTCAATTGATATGTACGAGAAAGGCCAACTGGGATCAATTCTGTTTACTGCATCAGGAAAAGGAATGCGAATGTTAGGTGCAGATGCCAGACAATTTAATAAAGGCTGGTTTGATTCAAGAAAAGGATACCAATTTTTAGGAGAAGAAGAGGCTTCATATTTTACAAAAGCAGGTATTCGATTGTTCAGATTTATTCAGGAATCACCAATTTGGACTATTGGTGTTTTTGGCGAAAAATGGGGAGGCGGAGCTGAATTTACTTATTTTTTAAACCAAAGATTTGACGTGATTTTGGAAGGAGTTGAGTTTGATACAATTATGCGGAAAAATGTTTACCGGGCTAAAAATAATTACAATCAACCCGAAATTGATTATGCAATTCTTGCTGGTTTTGGTGCTGTACAAGAATTAATACGCCTTGGATTTGGAGAATCGCTCATCGACGAATTATTCCTGCAAGGACTAAGTGCAAAACGTGCTTACGAAATAGGACTTTCAAATGGCATTAGTGATAATGAGTTCGACCTGCTTGAAAAAGCATTTGAAATAGCACGTTTAAAACAAAAATATGCAGCACCTTATTCTACCGCACTTTTTAATTTGCAAAAAAAGAATGCCTTCAAGGAGGGTTGCAATGACGAAAGATTAACTAAAGAAACAGGGGAAACTTTTAATCCTGATAAGAATCCATATATTTCGACTGGTTTATTGCGATTGTTAAATATGGGTGGCAGAAATCCATCATTAGACCTTTCTGTCAAAGGTAAACTACCTGGCTGGGAAAATAATTATGATAATCTTTATTAACCCACTGATTCATACAAGAATAACGTGAATAGTATTAATTCATAGAAAATTAATGAATTTTCCGGGTTAATCGTATAAAATTTATATTTATAAGCAAACTATTACTGAAACATAAAAAAAGCCAACTCTTCCGAATTGGCTGCTAATTATAATCAATTGTTCATTATTTCATAGGATATCTTTTAAAAATATTATCGGAATGCATTAAAATATCAACATACTGTGCTCTTTTATATGCAAATGGGTCATTCAAATTTTTCTTTGATAATTTCCCTTTAAAATCATCAATAGTTTTATAACCCTTTTCATCCATCCATTTTTCAATTTCTGAAAGAATAACTCTAATCTGATTAGCCCCATTCTTATATATTGTGCTTACAATCTGAATGGCATCTGCTCCGGCTAAAATCATTTTTATGGCATCTTGGCCAGTAAATATTCCGGTATTTGCACAAACTTTTGCATTAATATTTCCATATAATAATCCTGCAAAACGAAGAGCTAATTTATTATCGCTTTCATTACTTAAATTATAAGGAAAAGAAAGTTTTTCATTTTCAATGTCGATATCCGGTTGAAATAACCTGTTAAATAAGACAAAAGAATCAATACCAATCTTATCCATTTCATGAATAATATTTAATGGATTAGAATAATAAGGGCTTAATTTTACACTTACAGGAATTTTTATATTCTGTTTAACTTCTTTTAAAATTTCTAATTGTTCGTCCTCAATAGCCGAAGCTAAAACATCAGATTTTTTAGGAACAGCATAAAAATTAAGCTCAATTGCATCAGCACCAGCCTCTTCAAGCTTTTTTGCATAATCTAACCAAGATGTAGAGTAAACAGCATTTAATGAAGCTATAATTGGCATGTTAACAGCTTCTTTCGCTTTTTTAAAATTTAATAAAAATTCGGCAGGCCCGGCATGATTTATATTAGGAAACATATTAATCATTTCAGGATGCCTGTCAACATATTCATCAAGGCTTTCATCAAGCTCATGTTCTTCTAACTGAATTTGCTCTTCAAATAAAGATTTATAAACAAAAGCAGAAGCACCAGCTTCTTCAAGCTTTTTAAGCATATTTATATCAGTTGATAAATTGCTTGCACCTACTATTATAGGATTTTTAAGTTGCAATCCGAGATAATTTATTTTTAAGTCAGTCATATCTAATACTTTAATTTTAAATAAAATAAATTTGAGTCCGGTATAAAAAGGTAAAAAGTCACGTTATTGCGAGGCATGAAGCAATCTATATTCTTCGTTATTAAGCGAGTTAAGATTGCTTCACTTTATTCGTAATGACGATAAGCGGTTTTTATATCGTACTCAAATTTACTTAGAATAATGCATTTCAGCAATTCTTTTATAACTCTCATATCTCCATTTTGCATCTTTTTCAGCCTCATTGAATAAAACTTCTGCTTCATGGGGAAATGATTTTTTAAGTGATGTATATCGAACCTCTGAATCAAGAAACTTTTTAAATAAACTCAAATCAGGTTCTTTAGAATCCAAAATAAACGGGTTTTTCCCTTCTTCTTCTAACAAAGGGTTAAACCTGTACATATGCCAGTAACCAGCTTCAACAGCAAATTTTTGCTCATATTGAGCTTTACCCATTCCTGCTTTTAAGCCATGAGCAATACAAGGTGAATAAGCAATAATAAGAGAAGGCCCCGGATAAGCTTCTGCTTCTCTGATAGCTTTTAAAGTTTGCCCTTGATTTGCACCCATGGCAACTTGTGCAACATATACATAACCGTAAGACATTGCCATTTTACCCAAGTCTTTTTTCCTTATTTTTTTACCCGATGCTGCAAATTTTGCAACTGCACCGGTTGGTGTTGCTTTAGACGACTGCCCACCGGTATTAGAATACACCTCTGTATCTAAAACAAGAATATTAACATCTTCACCTGAAGCAATAACATGATCTAATCCACCATATCCAATATCATAAGCCCAACCATCACCACCAATCATCCATACCGATTTTTTAACCAAATACTGCTTTAAGTTTAAAATTTCCTGAGCAACTGCTGATTTTTCTTTTTCAATAGCTTTAAGTACTTTATCTGAAGCAATTTGAGAATTTTCAGCACTACTCCTATTTTCAATCCATTCTTTAAAAGCATCCTTTGAAGCAGCACTTAATTTATTAGTTTCCAGCTCTTGTTTCATTATTCCTTCCAACCTGTCTCTCATCCTTTCTGTTCCAACAGCCATTCCAAAACCATATTCAGCATTATCTTCAAACAGTGAGTTTGCCCAAGCCGGCCCATGTCCGTTTTCGCTGGTACAATAAGGTGTAGAAGGAGCAGTTCCTCCATAAATTGAAGAACATCCGGTAGCATTTGCAATCATCATTCTTTCACCAAATAATTGAGTAACCAGTTTTACATAAGGTGTTTCGCCACATCCTGCACAGGCTCCCGAGAATTCGAATAAAGGTTGTGCAAATTGGCTATTTTTTACTGTTTTACTAATTTCAACTGCATTTTTATTTTTAACATTCTTAACCAAATAATCCCAAACAGGTACCTGCTCCATTTGTGTTTCAAGTGGTTTCATTACTAATGATTTTTCTTTTGACGGACAAACATCCACACAATTATCACAACCTGTACAATCTAACGGACTAATTTCAATTACATATTTATATTCAGATAATCCTTTGCCTTTGCCATCTATTAAAGAAATTGCCTGAGGGGCATTCTTAGCTTCTTTTTCATCTAATAAGAAAGGACGGATGCAAGAATGCGGACAAACATAAGCACATTGGTTACACTGAATACAATTATCAGCTATCCATTCAGGAACTGTAACAGCAATACCTCTTTTTTCATAAGCAGCTGTGCCTTGAGGAAAAGTTCCGTCTTCTCTGCCAATAAAAGCACTTACCGGAATATCATCACCTTTCAGTTCATTAACAGGTTCAACAAACTGATGAATAAATTCAGGAATACTCTTATCAACCTTTTTCTTGTCAGTATCATTCAAATCTTTCCATCCGGCAGGCACATTAACCTTAATCACTTCACCACCTTTATCAACAGCAGCATTGTTCATGTTCACAATATCCTCTCCTTTTCGCCCAAAACTTTTTACAATAGCTTTCTTCATTTCTTTTACGGCTAATTCATAAGGAATTACTTCGGCAATTTTAAAGAATGCCGATTGCATAATTGTATTGGTACGTGATCCCAACCCTATTTCGCGAGCAATTTTTGTAGCATTAATAATATAAAATTTTATATCATTCTCGGCCATAAATTTCTTCATGCTATCCGGAAGGCGATTTTGTGTTTCTTCGGCATCCCAAATGCTATTTAATAAAAATGTACCTCCTTTTTTCATGCCTTTTAGCATATCATATTTTTGAAGATATGCAGGAACGTGGCAGGCAACAAAATCGGGCATATTTACCAAATAAGGCGAACGAATTACTGAATCGCCAAAACGTAAATGTGAAATTGTAATACCACCTGATTTTTTTGAGTCATATGCAAAATAAGCCTGTGCATATTTATCGGTATTTTCACCAATAATTTTTATAGAATTCTTGTTTGCTCCTACAGTTCCGTCAGAACCCAAACCATAAAACTTAGCTTCAAAAGTGGATTTTGAAGCCAGGCTGATTTCAGGTAATAATGGTAATGATTTATAGGTAACATCATCAACAATTCCTACAGTAAATCCATTTTTAGGCTCTTTCTGTTTTAAATTTTCAAACACGGAAATAATATGAGCCGGAGTTGTTTCTTTTGAGCTTAAACCATATCTTCCACCCACAATAAGCGGTGTATCTTCTTTGTCATAAAAAATATCTCTAATATCTAAATATAAAGGTTCTCCATTTGCTCCCGGTTCTTTTGTGCGGTCTAAAACAGTAATTTTTTTAACTGTTTTTGGAAAAACATTAAAGAAATATTTTTCTGAGAAAGGCCTGTAAAGATGTACTGAAATGAGTCCTGTTTTTTCTCCTTTCCCATTCAAATAATCAATTACTTCCTTAATAGTTTCAGTAATTGAACCCATTGCAACAATAATATTCTCGGCATCTTTTGCTCCATAATAGGTAAATGGATGATATTCTCTTCCAGTCATCTTAGAAATTTCCTTCATATAGCTTTCAACAATGTCAGGAACAGCATCATAAAATTTATTTGCTGATTCTCGTGCCTGAAAGAAAATATCAGGATTTTGTGCAGTTCCTCTGGTAACAGGATGTTCAGGGTTAAGGGCATTATCCCTAAATGCTTGTAATGCTTTTCTATCTAATAAAGGTTCAAGGTCTTCATTTTCGAAATATTCTACTTTTTGTATTTCATGTGAAGTTCTAAAACCATCGAAAAAGTGCAAAAACGGAATTCTGGATTTGATTGCTGCCAAATGTGCTATTCCTCCAATATCCATTATTTCCTGTACACTACCAGTTGCCAGCAAAGCAAAACCGGTTTGTCGTGTACTCATAACGTCACTATGATCTCCAAAAATTGATAGTGCTTGTGTAGCAATACTTCGTGCACTTACATGAAATACCCCCGGAAGTAATTCGCCGGAAATTTTAAACATATTGGGAATCATTAATAATAATCCTTGTGAAGCTGTAAATGTAGATGTTAGTGCACCCGCCTGTAATGAACCATGAACAGCACCTGAGGCACCTCCTTCAGACTGCATTTCAGATACTTTTACAGTATCACCAAAAATATTTTTTCTGCCAAAAGCAGCCCACTCATCAATATATTCTGCCATTGTTGACGAAGGAGTAATAGGGTAAATAGCAGCAACTTCGCTAAACATATAAGCCACATGTGAAGCTGCATAATTACCATCGCATGTTATAAATTTTTTATTCTTTCCCATCTTGTAGATTGATTTTAATATAATTATATTTCATTTTTTTCGACTTGCGAATTTATAACAAATTGTTATTAAATTGTATGTTAAGAATCATGTTTTGCTTATTCTTAATTATTTTAAATAAGGAACAAATCAAAATTAAATTTTAAGTAAATATCTGCCATTAGCAACAAGCTGTAAACAAAAAAGGCTATTCATAATTGAACAGCCTTTAAGTTAAAATTTTCGGAAAATTATTTTGCATTCATAGATATTAAAAATTCTTCGTTTGAGCGAGTATGTCCTAATCTCTCTCGCATAAATTCCATTGCTTCCTGCGAAGTCATATCACCGAGGTAGTTTCTTAAAACCCATAATCTGCTAAGAATTTCTTTCCCCATTAAAAGATCTTCTCTTCTTGTACTTGAAGCAAGAATATCAACAGCAGGATAAATTCTTTTATTAGATAATTTTCTATCTAACTGCAATTCCATATTACCGGTACCTTTGAACTCTTCAAAAATAACATCATCCATTTTTGAACCGGTTTCAGTTAATGCTGTAGCCAAAATAGTAAGTGAACCGCCATTTTCTATATTTCTTGCTGCTCCGAAAAATCTTTTTGGTTTATGTAACGCATTTGCATCTACTCCTCCTGACAGAACTTTACCGGAAGCCGGTGAAACAGTATTATAAGCCCTTGCTAATCGAGTAATAGAATCTAAAAGAATAACAACATCATGGCCGCTTTCAACCATTCTTTTTGCTTTTTCAAGCACAATGTTTGCAACTTTCACATGGCGATCAGCCGGTTCATCAAAAGTAGAAGCAATTACTTCTCCGTTTACACTTCTTGCCATATCAGTTACTTCTTCAGGCCTTTCATCAATTAATAGAATCATCAAATAAACTTCCGGATGATTAGCTGCAATAGCATTTGCTATTTCCTGAAGTAAAATTGTTTTTCCTGTTTTCGGTTGTGCAACAATTAGTCCACGCTGACCCTTGCCTATTGGCGAAAACAAGTCAACAATTCTTGTTGACAAGCTTGAATCAGGATGACTTGTAAGGTCGAATTTTTCATTTGGGAAAAGAGGTGTAAGAAAATCAAAAGGCACACGGTCTCTTATAACATCAGGAAGTCTTCCGTTTATTTCTTCAACCTTAATTAAAGGAAAATATTTTTCACCATCTTTGGGAGGCCGGATAGTACCTTTAATTGTATCACCGGTTTTTAGCCCGAAAAGTTTTATCTGCGACTGTGAAACATATATGTCGTCAGGTGAATTTAAGTAGTTATAATCAGATGATCGTAAAAATCCATATCCATCCTGTATAATTTCCAAGACTCCTATACTTGATATAATTCCATCAAAATCGAAACCTTTCTCCTCTGTTTTTCTTGTTTCCTGAAATGGTGTTTTTTTAACTTCATTTTCAGTATTAACTGGCTGTTTTCTTGGTATGCTATTTTCTTCCTTTTTAATATAATTTTTTGGCCTTTCATATTTCATCTCACCCCTTTTCTCGTCACCCCTTTTCTCGTCAACTCTTTTCTCGTTAACTCTTTTTTCACCAACCGGTGGTTTATGAAAGGGTTTTTGAATTGGCACATTATCCCTATATGGCTTTTCGTCAGAAATATTGTTTTTACTTTTCAACTTTGCAGAACGGCTAATTCTAGGCCGTTGGTTTTTTTGTTTATCAGTTGAAGGGTTAACTGTTTTTTCAGTTTTAGAAGCAGAAATAGCTTGTTGATCTAATATTTTATAAATTAAATCTTGCTTTCTTAATGTATCTATTTTTTTAACACCTAGTGTTTTTGCAATTTCTTTTAACTCAGACACAAGTTTTTTATTCAGTTCCAGAATATCGTACATAAAATGATTTGTTTAATTAATTGTAAGAAATACAACTTTTATAGCCAAACAATAAAGTTATTAATGAAGGTTTAGATTATTTCAATTCCTATATGTGTGATAAGGAAATAATGTGCAATTATAAATATTTAGATATTAATTCCAAAACAATACAAGAAAAAAAAGAAAATTATTTTTAAAATTAAGGGCTAAGCTAATAAATTAATTTGAAAATTGTAGGTTAAAATACTAATTATTAGTACATTTATTGGCTAAATAATAAAAAACTGTTGATTTCTCGTAAATATTTTAAGTCTTAGCCAAAACTAATTACTAATGAGACAACTTAAAATAACCAAACAAGTTACTAATCGAGATACACAATCCCTTGATAAATATTTGCATGAAATTGGGAAAGTTAATTTACTTACTGCAGAAGAAGAAGTTTCATTAGCAAAAAGAATTAGAGAAGGAGATTTAGAAGCTTTAAATCGTTTAATAAAAGCCAATCTTAGATTTGTTGTTTCTGTATCTAAACAATATCAAAATCAGGGATTAAGTTTACCCGATTTAATAAATGAAGGAAATTTAGGTTTGATAAAAGCAGCACAGCGTTTTGATGAAACCCGTGGCTTTAAGTTCATTTCATATGCTGTATGGTGGATTAGGCAATCTATATTGCAAGCATTGGCAGAACAAGCCAGAATAGTAAGATTGCCTTTAAATAAAATTGGTTCAATAAATAAAATAAACAAAACATTTTCAAAGCTTGAACAAAGATACGAGAGAGAACCTTCTAATGATGAAATTGCCAAAGAATTAGATATTTCGACTAAGGATGTTAAAACATCTATTTTAAGTGCAGGCAGGCATGTTTCAATGGATGCTCCATTAGCATATGGTGAAGATGGAACTATGTACGATGTAATTTATAATAAAGATTTGCCCGGCCCTGATAAAAGTTTACTTACCGACTCATTGAGAAAAGAAATTGAGCGTGTTTTAACTACTTTATCTCAAAGAGAAGGTGATATCATACGTTTTTATTTTGGATTAAACGGGAAGCAACCACATACGTTAGAAGAAATTGGCGAGAAATTTGAATTAACGAGAGAACGTGTAAGGCAATTAAAAGAAAAAGCAATCAGACGCTTAAAACATACTTCCCGAAGTAAAATTCTGAGAACTTATCTTGGTTAAAATTTCTTAGTATTTGTTTTAAACTAATCTTTAATACCTGTTTTCCCTACTTTATTTGTGCCTTGCAAGTTTTATTTGCAATTTTTAAAATTGATTAATATAACCTATATGAATTTTTGCTTGTTTCAAATTTATTGAATTATTAAACTGTTTTCCCAAGGCATAAGCTAAGGAAAAAATTCCACCATTGGTACTAAAATTAACTCCTGCTCCAAAGCCATAAGGAATATCACGAATAACACTCTTCCCTGTTATTTTCTTTTCGTAAGCCATTCCATTCCAAAAAAGATAAACATTTGATTTTTGTTCGTACAAATAGCGTAGTTCAATATTAACAAAAGCATAAGATGATGCATTTATTGAACGCTCATCAAACCCTTTTAAATTTGCAAAACCTCCAAGTTTATAAGTTTCATTTTCGAATAAAATTTTATTGCTTAAAACACCTGATGAAGTATTAATATGGCCTATTATTTTATTATAAACAGGAAAATAGAAATTTAAATTAGCATCTATCTCATAATGGTTAGTTTGTTTTAAGTCACTTAATCCAATATCCACAATGTTTTGCTGCATATCTTTTTTACCGCCGGCTAAAGAAAAAACATAACTATATCCTCTGGCCGGATTCAATTCATAGTCTAATTTAGAAGCATTCATCCTCAATCCAAATAAAAAAGATTTACTGCCAAAATTATCAGGAATATTATTAGTTAAATCAGAACTTATTACTGAAACATTTGAAAATTTGTTTTTCAAAAACAATTCAACCCTATTTTTTTGACTTAAATAATAAGTAATTCCAAGACTTGTTTCAGTATTTACATAAGTAGTATCTTTCTTGTCAATAAATATTTTAGCTGTTAACCCAAAAGAAGAATAAAATAAATACGGATATTCAATGGCCGCATTTAAAAGCTGACTGTAAGAATCAAATTTTTTCCAATGAAAATTTACCTGTTCGCCATGATTAAAAGAGTTCAATAATTTTAACTTTAATTCGCCGGTTATAAGTAATTTGCCTGTAGTTTTATTATTAGGCTGAAAGCCAACAATACCACCAAATTGATTATTTTTCTCCTTTTTTAAGTAGAGGTAAATATTTGCCAGGTTTTCATTAAAATCTATATTAAAATTTCGCATTGAAGATATATAGGGTACATCATTTATACTCTCATTTATTAGTTTTATTTTGCTTTCATTATATAAATCTCCCGGATGAATCGTAATTAATTGATATAGTAATTTTTCATTAATTTTCTTTTTACTAGATATGATCACTGTATCAATAGTTATTTTTTTATTTCTATTAATTGCTAAAGTTGCTGCTATAGAATCTTTATTTATTCTAACATCATTAAATTTTATATTTACAAACGGATATCCATTGTTTTCATAAAATGTAATCTGCTGTTCAATTAATTTTTCAATTTCAGCTATATTCACAACTTTATTATTAAAATAATCCTCCTTTGAATTCTTATCTAAATTTAAGTTGGTTTCTACATTAGCAAATTCAAGTTTTTGCCAATGGTAGGCATTTCCGGGATTTAAAAAGGCAAATACATTATTATCAGAATATTGAATAGAATCATAATGCGCTTCGAGATAGCCTTTAATAAATAAATTGTTTAAAATTTTATTTAATTTTTTCTCAATTAAGTCAGTATCCTGAACAAAATAAACCTCCCTAAGTGAAAGTTTTTTTAATGACAAATTTTTGTCCGTCTTCAGATAAATACTAATTTTTTCATTCTGACAATAAGCAGATGTAATTCTTAATATGAAAATAAATAATATGACATGTCTGATTTTCAATCTTTGTATAGTACTTTTTTTAATATTTAAACTAAAATATTGCATTAAAAGTACACAGGTTTAATAAAGTATGTATAAATGTATTTATCCGTATTTTATTCAGAATAATTTCAGTATAAGCAAAAAGGATTATTCATTATTCATAAATCCCTGCTTATCAATGACTTTTAAAAAGCTTTGAGAGAAGTAAACATTATCTTTTTTAATATATCGCTTATCTGTAAAAATTTGAGCTAAATTTTCAGTTTCATTTATTTTTATCAGGTCTTTAGTTTCTTGTAAATTTTCTTTTTCATTATAAATACTATTTATTTTTTCTGCTGTATAATCGGAATACTTTTCATAATGAACTATGCCCTGCAAGGGTAATCTGTCAGTTAATGGGGGATTTTCGTCAGGATAGCCTACTACTAAAGTAGTAACCGGCACAACTGCTTTAGGCAAATCAAGTATTTCAATAATTTTATCAGCCATATAAGTTGTTGTTCCGAGGTAACAAATACCCAGTTTATTTTCTTCGGCAGCCAGCACAGCATTCTGTGCTGCCAATAGTGCATCAATACTTGCCGTATAAAAAGATAAGAAATTATCGTAACCGGGCTTGGCATTTCTTAATTCACACCATTTGTTAAAACGATTAAAATCGGCACAAAACGTAAGTATTACGGGTGCCTGCAAAACCATATCTTGTTTAAAATGTGATTCCCAGAGCTGTTTTTTCAATTCTATATCACGCGTAACTATAATACTATATACTTGCATATTACCCGTAGTTGAAGCCCTGGAAGCAGCTCTTAGGATTTTCTCCAGAACAACTTCATCAATTTGTTTTTCTTTGTATCTTCTAATTGATTTATGATTATAAACAGCTTCCATTTCTATAGGTTTTTATTTTAAATAATTTCAGCAAGTATAATGAAATACAACTAAATCTACAATTAAAAAATTGAGATATTATTAAAACTCTATACCTTGTTGAAGTGTTATAGAATACAGTAAAGTTTAGAATAAACTTAATTAACATCCTTTCAAACAGAATAATGAAATTACTGAATATTTGTTAAAACATGGTTTTTGTTTCTTTAATTTTCTAAATCATATTGTATAAACAGGATTTTAGAATTTATTAGATGCCCTCTTTTAATTAAAATTGGACAATATTTTAATTTTTAACTTAAATTTTTGTGTAGTAAAATATATTTCTGATAGTTTTTTGTATTTTTGAACTTTATGAATTTAAAAAAATTAAATTCTAAATTATTAAACACCCAAATATGGATGAATAAATAACAAAGTAATTTTTAAAACTGTAAATTCAGTGTGGGTGATTTAAAAATTCTTTGGCTAAACTTTTTTAAAATGAAAAAATTATTTGTAGCATTAGCTTTTGTGGCAATATTAGGATGGTTACTTAGTTCATGTAAAAGTGTTGAAAAATGCCCTGCTTATAGCAAAGTAAAAGTTGAGAATACCAATTCAAACAATTCTTAAGGCAAAATAACTCAAGCTTTTGTTTAACTGTTTTTTGCAATAATTTTAACAACATATACATTAACTCAGAAAATGCAATGACCTTATAAACCTATTAAAATTTCTGCATTGCATATACTTCTTAATACATTATCGTATTTACTTTTTCGTTTATAATTTTAAAATAACTAACGAAAATATACCATCTTTGTATATATTTAAGTCATTCTAATTTTAGAATCATTCCATGACTTGTCATTTATCTAAATTAATAATAGGTTGAAGCACAGATTTATAATATTAATAATTAGTATATTATATAGTTCAGCACTATTTAGCCAGGGTGATATTGAAAACAGAGAAACCATGTTTATTGATTCCAGAACAGTTGGATTACATTTAAGCTCCAATGGCTATGGTGGTGATTTCAGATATCAAAAATGGCTTGATTCTTATAAAAAAAGACTATATTCTATTGATATTGTAACACTTAAAGACCCTAAAGAATATAAGATTTCAAATCCTCGCTCAATATTTCAAAAGCAGTTTATTTTTGGTAAAATGAATAGCGTTTTTAATTTAAGAGCTGGCTTAGGAATGCAAAAAAAACTATTTTCAAAAATGGATAAAGGTGGTATTGAAATAAATTATTTTTATCAGTTTGGGCCTAACATAGCTTTTCTAAAACCAATTTATTACATAGTTACCAACTATTCAACGCAAGTTTCTACTTATGAGAAATTTGATCCTATTAATGTTCATAGCTTGTATGACATAGATGGGAAAGCATCTTTTTTTAAAGGAATAAATGAAACAACCATAAGGCCGGGAGCTTTTGTGAAATTCGGATTTAATTTTGAATTTAGCCCCAATGATAAATTAGTAAAATACATTGAAGCAGGTGGAACAATTGATATTTTTCAAAAAAACATTCCAATTATGGCAATTGAAAAAACAAATTTTATTTTCTTTTCACTATTTGTATATTATCGTTTTGGTAAGAATGTAAATGTTAGAGTTAGTAAAAAATACCAAAAAGAACATCCGGAAGAGTACGAAAATAAAATAAAAATGGATGACATTAGATTTTAATAATTCATATGGTTTTTAATATACAGAAATATGAACAGGAACATAAAAAATACCATATCAAAACCAGTATGGCTGAAAACAAAATTACCTACCGGAAAAATTTACGTATCAGTTAAGGATATTGTTAACTCTCACCAATTAAATACAATTTGCCAGTCGGGTAATTGCCCTAATATGGGAGAATGTTGGGGAGCAGGAACAGCTACTCTGATGATTTTAGGAGATATTTGCACTCGTTCCTGCCAGTTTTGTGCCGTAAAAACAGGAAAGCCAAATGCCGTTGACCTTGAAGAGCCGCAAAAAGTTGCAAATTCTGTTAAACTAATGAAACTGAAACATTGTGTTTTGACTTCAGTTGATAGAGATGATTTAGAAGATGGCGGCTCCACAATTTGGGCAAAAACTGTAAAAGCTATTTATAAAATAAGTCCGAATACAACAATAGAAACACTTATTCCAGATTTTCAGGGAATTAAACAACAATTAAACAGGATAATTTCAGTTGCACCGGAAATTGTATCACATAATCTTGAAACTGTACGCAGATTAACTAAGCAGGTTAGGATTCAGGCAAAATATGACCGGAGTTTAGAAGTTTTGCAATACTTAAAGCAACAAGGCATGCGAACAAAATCTGGTATTATGGTTGGATTAGGCGAAACTAATGAAGAAGTGATTGAAACTATGCATGATTTAAAAAATGTTGGATGTGATATTTTAACTATAGGACAATATTTACAACCAACACCAAAGCATTTACCGGTTCACCGCTTTGTAACTCCTGATGAATTTGCAGAATATAAAAAAATTGGACTGCACATGGGATTTAAAGTAGTAGAAAGCGGGCCATTGGTCCGTTCTTCATATCATGCTGAGAAACATTTGTATGATGAAGTAGTTAAAGGATGAAAAAGTGAAAATGTTTCATATTTATTTTTCCCATAAATTAGCCGGATAAATACCTTGCTTAACCAGTTCTGAAATATTATTAATTACATTTAATTTATCTTCTTTATAGGTAACCCCAAACCATTTTGAATCTGATTCTAGTACTCTTAACTTTATAGAACCATTTTTAATTAAAAGATTTACTGAGTATGGAATATAAAATTCAGATTTTGGCTTATTAATATTTTCTTTTAAAAAATTGACAAACTGATTATTCAAATAATTAAAATAAGAAGGTTGAAAACCCCAAAAATTCATTGAAACTATCTCATTACCTGATAATTCAAAATATTCACCATCTTTTTGATATGCAATTTTTCCGTTTGCAATTCCTATTTTTTCTCTTTCAACAACATCAATTAAATAACTATCTTCATTTGATTGACAAACACCGCGTGAAACATATCCGTATTCAGATAATGTTTTATTTAAATAATATCCAACCATTGCGTACTCAGAGTCAGATGCCTGAGGATTAGTTAAAAATTCAGCAATTGTTTTAAAAGCCTCAGCTCCGTAGAAATCATCGGCATTAATAACAGCAAAAGGCTCATTTATTTTATTTGCAGCCATTAAAACTGCATGACATGTTCCCCAGGGTTTTTGTCTTTCTTCAGGAACTTTAAAACCTTCAGGTAAAAAATTAAGTTCCTGAAAAACATAATCTACCTGAATTGCATTGCCAAATCTTTTTTCAAAAACCTCTTTAAACTCCTTTTCAATATCTTCTCTAATTACAAAAACAACTTTACCAAATCCGGCTCTAATGGCATCAAAAACAGAATAATCAATAATTGTTTCGCCCGATGGCCCAATTGCATCTATTTGTTTTAAACTTCCATAACGGCTCCCCATTCCGGCAGCAAGAATTAATAATGTTGGCTTAATCATATTATTTGAATTGAAAAATCATTAATAAAATGACCAAAAATACTAAATTGAAAATGATTTTTTTAAATACCGAAGAAATAAAATTAAATGCTTATTAATTTATTGAATTCCTCTTTTGAGAGAGGCAGATGTAATAAATCATATGCCTTATCAGGAGTAGAACAGTATTTACTCTCTCTATTCAGCGACTCAAAAAACATATGAGTATAGGCTGTTTCGTTGGGCAGGTCAACTAAATAAATAACAAGCTTTTGATTGTCAACATTCTTATATAATTCAATTAATGATTTAATTTGATTTATTTCTTCTATGTCAAAATTGAATATACATCCCCTTAAATCAGTTAACTGATAAAAAACTTTATTAAAATTTTTGTCCTCTCTAAAAGTCCTGGCCAGTTTATAAATTTCTATAATAGATTTAGGGCCGGGGTCAAGTTTAGCCACGCCAAAATTTAGTTCAGGATAAATTTTATATCTATTATTATTTTCCAAAATATTAAATAAAATCTATTAT
>JAADFW010000098.1:0-6281 GCA_013152655.1 Chlorobiota bacterium | reverse complement strand
ATTATAAAGATAAATTTTCAATTTCAAATATTACGGTATTAATATACATATTTTTTCTATTAGGCTAATATCAAAATTTTCATTACTGATATCTTGTATTTTAAAGTTTAGCTGACACTAAAAATGTTTATTAACCAAAAGAATATTTGAGAATACAAATCGAATAATAAATTACAAAAGTATTAAGAAACAAACTGATAACAGTATATTTGCAAATCATTCAAATTATTTATCATTCCAAAATATAAATAAATGAAAAAGGTACTTTTCATCATTTTTTTCCTATTAACCGGAATAATTACAAAACCTCAGAATATTGAAGACCTGTATTTTGGAACTGATTCCACTTTGGATATAATGACATGGAATATTGAAAGATTCCCAAAAAACGGGCAAACCACCGTTGATTATGTTACACAAATAATTGAATCACTTGATGTAGATGTATTGGCTCTGCAGGAAATTAATGACACAAATGCTTTTAAACAAATACTTGAAAACCTATCCGGTTACCAGGGTTTCATAAAATCGAGCTGGTATGCGGGACTTGCCTATATTTACAAATCAGAAGCAATAGAAATAAATGACATTTACGAAATATACACCACCTATCCGTATTGGAATATATTTCCCCGATCTCCCGTTGTAATGGAATTAACCTTTAGGGAAGAAAATTTTATTGTTATTAACAATCATTTTAAATGCTGTGGAGATGGAATTCTTGATTTTGAGAATGATAGTGACGAAGAAATGAGGCGATTTAGGGCAAGTAATTTACTAAAAACTTATATTGATTCTGTTTTTCAGGCTGAAAGAGTAATAGTTGTTGGTGATTTAAATGACATTTTAACTGATGATGCTGAAAACAATGTTTTTCAGACATTTATTGATGATACAATTAACTACCTTTTTGCCGATATGGATATTGCAACAGGAAGTAGTTCCGGTTGGTCGTATCCCGGTTGGCCATCTCATCTCGACCATATATTGATTACAAATGATTTATTCAGGGAATTTGAAAATGAAAACTCAGAAATTAAAACTATTAAAATAGATAATTATTTATCAGAAGGTTGGTATGCTTATGATGCTGACATTTCAGACCACAGGCCGGTTGCAATTAAAATAAAGCCAGATGTAATAATAGGTTTTGACCAACCTAAGGCATCAGATATTACTTTGAAAGCCAGCCCAAATCCGGTTAAAAATTTTTCAAGATTTTATTTTACTTCTTTGCAGAAAAATTCAAAAATTATCATTTTTAACAGCTATGGCCAGCGTATAACTTCCATTCCTGTACCCAAAGGGGAGTCGATGATAATGTGGAAAACAAAGAATATTGCCGAAGGCATATATTTAGTTTATCTTGAATCAAATGGATATATTCTAGCAAATACGAAAATAGTAATTCAATAAACAATAAAACATAATGAAAATTTATTTTGCAGGTTCAATTCGTGGAGGAAGGAACGATAAAGAATTGTATTTCAAAATTATTGATTATCTAAGAAAATACGGACAGGTTTTAACAGAACACATTGGCGATTTGGATTTAACTGAAACAGGAGAAGATGGGCCAAACGACGAATGGATTTACAAGCGTGATATGACATGGCTGATGGAAGCCAACGTTTTGATAGCTGAAGTTTCTACTCCTTCGCTTGGTGTTGGCTATGAAATTGCCTATGCTGAAAAATTTAATAAAAAAATACTGTGTCTTTACCACGAGCAAACAGACAAAAGACTATCAGCCATGATTAGTGGGAACTACTCTTTAAAGGTTAAAAAATACAAATCGATTGAAGATGCGAAAAAATATATTGATGATTTTTTGAGATAAGCTACAAAATGGAAATGCTCGCCTTCGCTAAAGCTACGGCGAGCGACGGTGGAGCTGGAGGGAGTCGAACTTTACTTCCTTTATGCTTATCTAATAATGCTTTTAGGATTATTTTTTTATCTGTTAACCGAATTGTACACCATAATTATTTTAAACAGCAACCTAAACATAACAAATTAAGAAATTTTGCTGTTGAAAAATAAAAAGTAATCTCTTTTTATTTTTCAACAGCATATTAATTATTAATCGCATTTTGCAATTGAATTATGTTTTCGGGGAGTGCAATTATTTAATTTAATTATACAATATTGCCATTTGTCCAAACTTTCCTTCAATATAATTTTTTGTGCTGCAAGAAGCTATTTGCACTTCGCTTACGCCACTCCCGCATTCGAATTTATTTCTTTAATTATCGAAATAATTTTACTGCTTTCATTTGGATTAAACACACCAGGGAGACCCATATCATTGATGTCTGTAAAAGGTGGTTCGAATAGCATTCCGCTATCGATTGTTCCGTTTTGAGTTAAATGATCGATTATATTGTTTACGAAAGTTAACTGATCGGCTTTCAGGTTACCGGCTGCAAGAAATTCTGAAAAGGCTTCCATTGCAGCGTTTCTTTCTAATCCAATTATGCTGCGAATAAACTGGCCAAGTGGTTTTTCACCATATTCCTTAATGAAATCCTTCTTGGTTCCTCTCTTCTCTCCATCAAATAAAATTCGCTCAAGCTCTTCCAACTCGGCAGCAGTTATAGGTTGGTTAGATTTCAATTTTCTGATTGTGATATGATCCTGATGTTCCCGAATATATTTTTCTACTCTAAGTCGATAATCCTGCATTTTGGACTTTGTGGTTATTACATCCTTTTCCTCAACCTTATCCGGCAGTTCATCTTCAAAATCAGTATAGACTACCCTTTGTTTTTCTCTATCTATAAATTTGATTAATTCACGTAGTGATTCTCTAACAGTATCGAGTATAAATAGATTAGGAGTCTTCCAGAAATCATCGTCCTGAATCAGTTTTATTATCTTCATCTCTTTTGCAACGGATGGAATATTATCTTTTTTAGATAAGCTTTTGCCAATTAGTTTCACCTGATTTACATATTGTTTCTGCATTAAGTCTTTTGAAATAATTGCTAATTGCAGGTTTAACATAAGCAAGTCAAAGCGTCTTGCAAATTCGTCTTCTTCCTTTACTTCGGGCAATTGTGCGAGGTTTTGAGAAATATCCAATCTATCCGATTTCGATAAATTATCCCACTTATTCCGTGATTTGAACTTTTCAACATACCTTAATTTTGCTCTAACAATAAAACTGTCTAAGTTCAATGTACTAATTTCATTATGAAGAATATCTAATAACTGTTTTCTTAAATTCAGGTCTCCTTCATCCTTATTTACCTGCTCCCTGATTGCTTCAGCCAACAGAAGGCGGGATTTAAAAATCCTGGAACTTAAAGAATCAAATACCTTGGGTTCCACGCCATCCGGGAATTGTTCAAAAAAATCGAAGTTTTCACAAAAATCGAAAATATAAAAATGTTTTTTATCTTTTCCCGGAGCAAACAGATCTTCACATAGCCTTGTGCCCCTGCCAATCATTTGCCAGAATTTTGAACTTGACCTCACCGGCTTAAAAAAAACGAGATTTACAATTTCCGGAATATCAATTCCTGTATCCAGCATATCTACTGAAACGGCAATCTGCGGATACTTTTCTTTTGTAGAAAAATTATCAAGTAAATCAAATGCATATTTTTCATAATTATCTATTACCCTCAGGAATTTTCCTTTAAGGTTTTTAAAGTTTTCATTGAATCTTTTTTCAATAAAAACAGCATGGTCATGACTTCTGGCAAATATGATAGTTTTTCCCAATTTATCTCCACCTTCTACTTTAATTCCATGTTCCATTAACCAGCCCAGTACTTTATCCACAGTATCTTTATTAAACAACCAGGCATTTAATGCAGAAGATCCTATTTCATTTGGCATTGACCCTGTTTCTTCATCACGAAACTCTAATTCATAATCACCCTTTTCTTCCTCTGATAGCTCACTGTATTTTATTCCTTCGCGCTGAAATTTCAATGGTACAGAGATAGCTTTTGGCGGAACGAGAAATTTGTCTTCAACTGCCTTGTCAAGTTCATAAGCATAAGTCGGTACATGGTCTTCAAGGCCAAATAATTCATAGGTATTTTTGTCAACTTCCGATTTTGGCGTTGCAGTCAAGCCAATTAAAAGGGCATCAAAATAATCGAAAATAGATTTATACTTCATATATACCGAGCGGTGTGCCTCATCAATGATAATCAGGTCGAAATGCCCTGTTCCATAAAAACGATTATCTTCTGTTTTTTCTCCGTCTATCCTGTTCATCAGGGTTGGATAGGTAGAAAAAACCATGCGGCTAAACAAGTCTTCTTTTTCTTTAGTAATATCTACCGTAGTTAAGTAGGGTAAATGCTCTGAAAATGCATTTTTCGCCTGAGTTACCAGTGCATTTCTGTCGGCAAGAAATAAGGCTCTTGTAATCCAACCTGATTTCATAAGCATATCCACAATGGCAATTACAGTTCTTGTTTTACCCGATCCTGTTGCCATAACCAGCAATGTGCCTCTTGCTTTATTAGAAAATGACTCGGCAACACGCCTTATTGCTTCTTCCTGGTAATACCTTCCGGCTATTTCTTTGTTTATTGTTGCAACTGATAGTTCTTTTCTTTCAATTCTTCTATTAATCAGCCTGTTTAATTCATCTTTGGTATAAAAGCCCTGAATTTCACGAGGTGCATAAAACGTATCATCCCAAATCCATGTTTCGTATCCATTAGAATAAAAGATTACCGGACGCCGGCCAAACATGTTTTCTAAACAATTGGCATATAGCTCAGCCTGATGTTGCCCCCTGTGTGCATCCACTTTTGTTTTTTTTGCTTCTACAACGGCCAAAGGCAAACCATCATCTCCCCAAAGCACATAATCTACATAGCCAATTCCGGGTTCATTTGGCATCCCTGTAACTTCGTATTCCTCAACATCTTTTCCTTTCGGATCCCAACCGGCTTCCCTGAGTAAGACATTAATGAATAATTCCCTCGTTTCTGCTTCTGAATAATCGTAGCTGTGATCTTTTGATTCTTTATTCTGCTCTTTGTTTTTACTGTACTTCTCGAAGTTCTCCTTTAACCGGTTAACTTCTTCCTTACTTTGTTCCAGTAATTTCTTTGCCCTGATAATCTCTTTTTGCTGCTCTTTGGATTTTGTTTGAAGAACCTGAATTTCATCTTTTGTTTTATCTTCTTGTTTCTCTGATGGAATGATTTGTTCGTTAATAGTAAAGGCCAAATCAACAGCATCTTCTGAATATGTTCTGTAAACCCACCTTAGAAAACCATATAAATATTTTAGAGAAGCAAATGATTCATCTGAAGAAGGTTTGCTTTTTTGATGTACCGCATTATTTCCCAACTTTCTGATAAAAGTAAGGTTGTTTAGCATGGAAGGTGGAATGATATTCTTAAAGCTTTGCTCGTACATCAAAGAATTAAGTGTAGTCTGATATGGCATTACAAGATCTTCATCGTTATCATACAACCAACGAATCATATTCTCTAAAGTAAGCCTGCTAAAAAACGCCGCAACACGCGGTGCAGTAAATGTATTTTTCTCAGCATCACGAGCTGAGTCATATAACTCTTGCCATTCAGTATTTTTCAGGAAATCAAAATTTGATGCCATTGTCTATTTTTTATTCTTAATTATACTTAAACTCCTCATTCCCATGCTTTAAAGTTACAATTTTTAATAGATTATCAAATTAAAATTGAGAATACCTATTGAATTACTTATTCCTTCAATTTAAAACTATCAATTAATCGTTTAAATAATGCTTGTACATCAATATTTCCTATTCCAAGTCTTTTGAACATATCCTTATCCGGCAAATCTTCTTTTACCATTTTAACAAACTCGTTCATATCGTTTTTAATTGAAAACGGAAGTTCAAAAACATTCTCCGCAGTTAGAGTAGATGCCATTCTGAAAATATCACTTTTATGTTTTTTTATATGTTTACTATCAATTTTTTCTCCTTCTGCTTTTCTTTTTATCATGTCTAAAAAAGCTTTTGCTTTCAGGCATATCAAAGCTTCTGTGTTGGCAATATGAATATCTTCCTCAATAGTACTATGCTTTATAGTATAACTATAGTAATCTTCATTTAAAAGAATGGCTGAAAGACTTGAAATACCTTCTCCTGTAGGAATTGGTGTTAAATAAGCATCTTCGTATAATTCAAATAAATCCGGCACACGTGAAAATAATTCAATCTGCCAAGGAAATTCTTTATTTGACGGATTTATAAATCGATAGTATTTCCTTTCATCCGAACTTTTTTCCTTTTGTTCAAAATCTGCCTCTTTAAT
>JAADFW010000097.1 GCA_013152655.1 Chlorobiota bacterium | reverse complement strand
CCTTAATGACAAATTAAAAGTATTTATTTACAAAAATTCGAGGAATGAAATTGTAGCCACCTTACAAAAACCCAATATTGCTTTAAACGAATTTGCATTTTTAGAAGTTAAGTCTAATACTGAACAAGGTACTTTTCTTGACTGGGGCTTAGACAAAGACCTTTTTGTACCGTTTAGAGAACAAATTACCACAATGAAAGAAGGGCACCGTTACCTGGTTTATTTATACTTTGATAAAAAATCGGAACGGCTGGCAGCCACCACAAAAACAAAAAAATTTATTGAAACTTCAAACATTAATTTAAAAACCGGGAAGGAAATAAATATTTTAATAACAGAAAAAAAGGAACTGGGCTATTCTGTTATTATTGAAAACGCCTATGCCGGTATGATATACGACAATGAAATATTCAGAAAAATTAAACCCGGTGACAAAATGAAAGCTTACGTAAAAAATGTGCGCGATGATGGTAAAGTGGATGTAAGCTTACAACAGTTAGGATACAAAAACATAACCACCGATGCCGAAAAAATTATTGAAAAATTGCAGCAAAATAATGGAGTTTTATACTTGAACGACAAAAGCAACCCTGACGACATTCAACTTGCTTTACAAATGAGCAAAAAAGCATTTAAGCGTGCCATTGGCAATTTGTATGAAAAAAAATTGATTTTGATTAAAGATGATGGCATTTACTTGAAAACACCTCTTACATAGCACTTCCTTAAATTTAAACATTTTAAATTTACAATAAAATGAAACAATACATTGTATTCCAATTTCATTCCTGATAAATCGCCCCCTAATAACTTAACACTTACAATAATTTGTTAATTAATTCATACAAAATCAACAAATCATTTAAAAAACTTTATTTTTGAATGTCTTTGTACGAATAAAAATAATTTTAATTGAAAATAAATGGATAATTTTTCCTTTCTGAGCAACAGCGACCCGTCGAGCATTGAAAAGCTTTACCATGATTATATAAATGATAAAAATTCAGTTGACGAAAGCTGGTATAAATTCTTTGAAGGTTTTGAATTTGCCAGAACAAATTTTACTGCCGAGACAATAGGAACCAAGCTGTTTGACAAAGAGTTTAAGGTGATAAACCTGATAAAAGCTTACCGGCAACGTGGCCATTTATTTACCGAAACTAATCCTGTTAGAACCAGAAGAAAGTATTTTCCAACGCTTCACCATAAAAATTTCGACCTTGATGATAAAGATTTGGAAACCGTTTTTCAAGCCGGACAAGAAATTGGCATAGGGCCTGCAAAACTAAAAGATATAATTGCTCACTTAAAAACAACTTACTGCCGGACAATTGGAGCAGAATATATTGATATTAGAAAACCTGAAATGGTTACCTGGTTTCAAAATAAAATGGAGAAATCGAAAAACCTGCCTGAGTTTTCTGCTGAAGAAAAAAAACATATTTACTACCATTTAAAAATTGCAGTTGGCTTTGAAAAATTCATTCACAAAAAATTTGTTGGCCAAAAAAGATTTTCACTCGAAGGAGCCGAATCTTTAATTCCTTCGCTTGATGCCATTATTGAAAAAGGTGCTGAAATGGGAATTGATGAATTTATAATTGGTATGTCGCACAGAGGCAGGTTGAACGTAATGGCCAATATTTTAAACAAGCCTTATGAAAATATTTTTGAAGAATATAACGGGAAAGAATATGAGGGTGAAATAATTATGGGTGATGTAAAATATCATTTAGGCTACGGTAATGAAATAGTAACCGATAAAGGTAAAAAGGTAAGGGTTAACCTTGCTCCTAACCCATCGCATTTAGAAGCTATCGGCCCGGTTGTTCAGGGCATAACCCGTGCAAAAATTGACCATAAATATAAAAACGATTATAAAAAAGTAGCCCCAATTATTATTCATGGCGATGCAGCTATTGCCTCACAAGGCGTAGTATATGAAGTAATTCAAATGTCGCAATTAGAAGGCTATAAAACCGGCGGCACTATTCACCTTGTAATAAACAACCAGGTAGGTTTTACAACTAATTACCTCGATGCACGATCAAGCACCTATTGCACCGATATTGGCAAAGTTACCCGAAGTCCGGTTTTCCATGTAAATGGCGACGACGTGGAAGCTTTAATTTATGTTATAAAAATGGCAATGGAATACCGTCAGAAATTCCACAACGATGTGTTTATTGATATTTTAAGTTACCGTAAACATGGCCATAATGAAGGTGACGAGCCTCGTTTTACACAGCCTACTTTATATAAAGCTATTTCAACACATCCTAACCCACGCGATATTTACGCAAAAAAACTTATTGAAAACGGAATATATACTAATGAAGAAATTAAAACATTAGAAAAAACATTTGATAATTTGCTGAATGAAAAGTTCACTATTTCTCAAAAAATTGATACAGTTCAAATTAAACAGTTTTTAATTGAAGACTGGAAGGACTATAAATATCCTTTTCAGGAAGATTTTTACAAAAAAACCAATACTTCTTATAGTAAAAAAGAGCTTATCGACATCTTTAATAAAATCAATACTTTTCCTGATGACAAAAAAATATTCCGGAAAATACAAAAGCTGGCCAACGACCATAAAAAAATGCTAACTGAAAACAGGCTTGATTGGGCAAGTTGCGAATTGTTAGCTTACGGAAGTTTATTAAAGGAAGGTTTTCCGATTAGAATAAGCGGACAAGACTCACAACGCGGAACTTTTTCGCACAGGCATGCAGCCCTGGTAATTGAAGATACCGACGATAAGTATTTTCCGCTAAAACATATTAGCGAAAAGCAAGCACCTTTTAATGTTTATAATTCACCTCTTTCTGAATATGGCGTATTAGGCTTTGAATATGGATATGCCCTTGCTTCACCAGAAAGTTTAACTATTTGGGAAGCCCAATTTGGCGATTTTGCCAATGTAGCACAAGTAATTATTGATCAATATATTAGTTCTGCCGAAGAAAAATGGGGATTAATGAATGGATTAGTTTTATACTTGCCTCACGGCTATGAGGGACAAGGCCCCGAGCATTCCAGCGCCCGCATGGAAAGATTTTTGACTTTATGTGCCAACAATAATATGCAGGTTTTAAACATTACCTCGCCTGCTAATTTGTTTCATGCTTTAAGAAGGCAATTAAAGAGAAACTTCCAAATTCCCATGGTAATTTTTACGCCTAAAAGTTTACTCAGGCATCCGCAATGTGTGTCAACTATTGAAGACCTGTCAAATGGCAGCTTTCATGAAATAATTGACGATACAAATGCTGACCCTTCTGTTGTTAACCAAATGGTAATAACCTCAGGCAAAATATATTATGATTTAATTGCAAAAAAAGAGGAACTTAAAGCCAAAGAGGTTGCTATTATCCGTATTGAACAACTTTATCCGTTTCCGGAAGTAGAAATTGAAAAAATTATTAAAAAATACAAAAACGTGATTCGCTATGTTTGGGCACAGGACGAACCCAAAAATATGGGTGCATGGAATTTTGTGAAAAATAAATTGCCAAACCTGGAAATTGAACCGGTTACAAGGCCTGAAAGCGGTGCCCCGGCTGGTGGCTTACATGAATTGCATCTTCTTCGCCTAAAGAAAATTATGAACAAAATATTTAAAAAATGCGACTGCGAATGGGCCAACACTTATTGTGACATGCAATGTGTTGGAAATGAGTTGGTGAATAAACAAACTTTTGAACTAATAAATAAAAAAAATTGAAACTATAAAATTAACTTAAACAATGATAGTTGAAATAAAAATACCAAGCCCCGGAGAATCAATCACGGAAGTGGAAATAGCCAACTGGTTTGTTACCAGCGGCGATATAGTTGAAAAAGACCAGGAAATTGCCGAACTTGAATCTGACAAAGCAACTTTAACTTTAATTGCCGAAGATGGCGGTAAAATAAATATTTTGGTTGATGCCGGGGAAACAATTTTAGTTGGTGCAGTAGCTTGTACTATTGATAATTCTTTTGCTGGCAAAGAAATTGCCCCTGCAATAAAGAAGAAAGAAGAAAAGAAAGATATTATTGAAGCAACAAAAAAAGAGCCGGTATTAACAGCTAAAAAAGTTGATAGCCAAACAGAGCATATAAAAGTTACTCCTGTTGCAAAAAAACTAATGGAAGAAAACAATATAAATGTTGAAGACATAATTGCAGGGTTAAAAAGATTAGGAAAAAAAGAAGTCCTGAAAGTTATTGAATCGGCAGATACACCTCAAATTGAATTAAAAAACAAACCCGGCAGCCGTGATGTGGAAAGACAAAAAATAACTACTCTAAGGCGTAAACTTAGCGAAAGGCTGGTAAAAGTGAAAAATGAAACAGCCATGTTAACTACATTTAATGAAGTTGACATGTTAAATGCAATGCTATTAAGGAAAAAACACCAAAATAAATTTGTAGAAAAATATGGAGTAAAATTAGGCTATATGTCGTTGTTTACCAAAGCGGCAACAATTGCACTTAAAGCTTTTCCGGCTGTAAACTCAATGATAGACGGTGATGAAGTAATAAAACATGAATATGCCGATATAGCTATTGCCGTGCAGGCTCCTAAAGGATTAATGGTTCCGGTAATTAGAAATGCCGAAACGCTAAGTTTGGCAGAAATTGAATTAAGAGTAAAAGAATTAGCTGAAAAAGCCCGAAATAATAAAATAAGTATTGATGAAATGACCGGCGGAACATTTACTATAACAAATGGTGGTACTTTTGGGTCGCTAATGTCAACTCCCATTATCAACCCGCCACAATCGGGCATACTTGGCATGCACAATATTGTTGAAAGGCCGGTTGCCGTAAACGGGCAGGTTGTAATTCGCCCTATGATGTATGTTGCCCTCTCTTACGACCACCGTATAATAGATGGCGTTAGCTCTGTAGGCTTCCTTAAGTTAGTTAAAGAATTGGTTGAAAACCCTTTTAAAATGTTACTTGAGGGAAATATGGAAGAGATGTTGTTAGGAATATAACATACGTTATTTACAAAATACTCTAATTCAACAACTTAAAAACGAATTATATATTATAACTTGTAAGTTAATAGCTTATTATATGATGCTTAAAAACCAGTAAATTAATTTAGAATTATTATAAATTTTCTATCTTGTT
Source organism: Chlorobiota bacterium (assembly GCA_013152655.1). Taxonomy (GTDB): domain Bacteria; phylum Bacteroidota; class Bacteroidia; order Bacteroidales; family B39-G9; genus JAADFW01. The sequence goes on along the minus strand of JAADFW010000097.1, from coordinate 3,290 downwards.
ATAGATTATCGCACCTAATTCCATACTTACATCCCTCCACTTTAAAACATCAAAAAAATTTTGTTTGGATAAAAAAGTATTATATATATTTTTACTTAATGTTTCAGATCAAAAAAATCGTTTATAATGAAAAAAGTTAAATCAGTTTTTGTAATACTAATACTATTAGTGTTTTATACTAATTTATTCTCACAATTTATACTAATTTATTCTCACAAAAAGCACCTATTAAATATGGTAAAATAAGCATTGATGACTTAAAAATGGAATATTATGATAAAGATTCAAGTGCTGATGCAGTTATACTTTGTGATTATGGCAGATTAGATGGTTACAAAATTCACTTTACAAGAATAATAAGAATAAAAATACTAAAAAAAGAAGGCTATAAATGGGCAAATCATGTTTTTAGAATGAATTATAAAGCAAATGTTGCCGGAAAAACTTACAATTTGGAAAATGGCAAAATTGTAACAAGTAAGTTAAAATCTGAATCTATATTTAAGGAAAATGTAATAGGTAATATTTTTAATATTAGAGTTGCAATGCCAAACGTAAAAGTAGGCTCAATTATTGAACTTAAATTTGATTTTCCAGGAATGCCTAATGAATGGTATTTTCAATTTAATATTCCGGTTAAGCATAGTGAATTAAGAATAGAATATAATCAATATATTAAATATCAAAAATACTTTTTGGGATTAGAAACCTTAGATATAGTGGAACCATATAGATGGGTTGCAATAGATGTTCCTGCTTTAAAAAGGGAACCTTACATTGATAATTTAAATAATTATTTGACAAAATTCGAATTTGAAATAACAAGTATATTCTTCCCTGGAGAAACAATTGATAATGAAAATTATACCATTCTCAAAAATGTATATTTTAATGACATAAGCTCTTCATGGGAGCAAGTAAATACACAATTATTAGATCATTCAAATTTTGGAAATTCATTAGCTGCACATTCATTAGCTATTAATAAAATAGTCGATTTTTTAGAAAGTGGAAATTTAAAACAAAATGAAAAATTAAAATATGCTTATGAAAGAGTAAAACAGATAAAATGGAACAATAATAAGAATATATATATTAGTTCAATTTCAGGAAATTTTGATAAAATTTTAAAAGAAAAATATGGTAATTCTGCTGATATTAATATTACTTTAATAAAACTGTTAAAATCATTGAATTTTGAAGTTTACCCGGTAGTTCTTAGCACAATAGACAATGGCAAACTTTCACACCTTTATCCCAGTATAAATAAATTTAATTATGTTATTGCATTAGTTAAACTTAATAATAAAACTATTTTATTAGATGCAACAGACGAATACTTACCATATGGCATGCTTCCTGAAAGATGCTTAAACGGGCAAGGTCGTATAATTGACAAAATAAATTCTGGTTGGATTGACATTAAGCCAAAAAGTAAAAATAAGCAAATTGTATATTATGATTTATTTTTAAATGACAGTTTGAATACTTTGGAAGGAAAATTAAATTACAATCACATTGATTATAATGCATACAATTTCAGGAAGAATTATTATAAATTTAATAGTCAAGAAGAATACATTAATGGTTTTAAAGATAAAAATACAGGATTAACAATTAATAATTATAAAATAAATAATCTGGATAATATTTATCTTCCAATTGATGAGAATTATGAAGTTTCAATTAATAATATGGTAACTAAAATTGATAGTGATCTAATTATTTATCCACTTTTATACGAACAACTTAAAGAAAATCCGTTTAAATTAGAATCTCGTAAAATGCCAGTATATTTTCCTTATAAAAAAGACTATACTTTCATTTTAAAACTTGAAATTCCTGATGGCTATTTTGTAAAAGATATTCCTAAATCAGTTAAAATAACTTTGCCAGATAAATCAGCTTCTTTTATTTATAACATTAGTTATACAAATAATTTAATTCAATTATCATATAAGTTGAATATTAACAAAGAAACATTCTCAAATGATGAAGATACATATAAAAGCTTAAAAGCATTTTATAATCAAATTGTTACAAAACATAATCAACCAATTATTTTAACAAAAAGATTAAAATGAATCAGTTTTATTCAAAGATTATTATATGTAGTTTATTGCTGAATTTTATTTTATCTCCAATTTATAGTCAAGAAATAAAATATAAATATAGTACTATACCAAAAGAATTATTAAATAACTCAAAAGCTGTTATAAGAAATAAAGAAGTTTTATTCGTAGTTAAGGATGTTCATAAAGCTTATGTCAAAGTACATTATGCTATAACTATTTTAAATAAAAATGGCATAAATAGTTCTAAATTTATTCAATTCAGTAATAAATTTAGAAAAATACATAACATTTCATGTATAATTTATAATGAATTTGGTAATGAAATAAAAAGAATAAAACAATCTGAAATAAAAGATTACAGTGCCATTAACAATGCAACTTTATTTGATGATACAAGAGTTAAGTATATAAACCCCAAAACATTAACATTCCCGTTTACTGTGGAATATGAATATAAAATTGATTATAAAGGTTTTTTAAATTTTCCTCAATGGAAAATTTATGATGATTATAATATTTCTACTGAAAGAACTCTATATAAAGCAATAATTCCAAAAAATTATCAATTAAGAATAAAAAATGTAAATATTGATTTACCTCCTAAAATTACATACCATAATAAATATATTGAATATCTATGGGATACATTATTTGTTCCGAGTATTAATGAAGAACCATTTAACCCTTATGAAATGGAATCTTTACCACATATTGTTTTAGCACCGGAATACTTTAAAATTGCAGGTTTTGAAGGAAATATGAATAGTTGGAATAATTTTGGGAAATGGGTTAATAAATTACTGGAAAAAGAAAATTCTTTGCCTTTATCAACTATTGAACAATTAAAAGAAATAATATCAGAATCAAATTCTACAACTGATAAGATTAGACTTATATATAATTACATGCAAAATAAAACACGTTATGTAAGTATACAAATTGGTATAGGTGGATGGAAACCATATGATGCAAATACAGTTGATAGGTTATGTTACGGTGATTGTAAAGCTTTAACTAATTACACAAAATTTTTATTAGATGCTATTGGAATTAAATCTTATTATACATTAGTTGCTGCTGGGAAAAAAGCTCCTGAAATAAACAAAAATTTTCCTTCAAATATTTTTAATCATGTAATTCTATGTATTCCTTTTGAAAACCAAGACACAGTTTGGCTTGAGTGCACTAATCAAAACATTCCTTTTGGTTATTTAG
>JAADFW010000096.1 GCA_013152655.1 Chlorobiota bacterium | reverse complement strand
TAAGCATAGTCTATGCTAACCATACAGGTTGTCATTTTTATATACAATCTTTACAAACTTTTTTGCCATTTATTAATTCAGTGTATTCTTCAACAACCATTTCGCCACAATGTTCACAAACAGTGCTATTAAAAGTATGTTTTGGTTCATTCCAGTTGTATTTAAATACTTCCGAAATTGTCATAATCATTTCAGCAGGTGCATTCATCACCTTATCAACAAGTGGCTGTACTACTTCGTCGGGAACCTGAGTCGGCGGGATTCCTTTTTCCCGATAATCTTTAAAAAATGTCGTTTTCTTTGTTTGCATCATTGCTTCTGCTTTCGGATACACTCTTACTGCCCTATTTGTTCGTTTGTCAATCAATGTCAACCCCCATTTTCCTTTGTGTGATCTTTCTATGTTTCCCTTGCCAAAAGTGCAGCCTGTTATTACTTGCACACCATCGGCAAAGCAAGTTGCACAATGATTTTCTCCAAGCTCTACTATTGCATGCAAGAAACTGTCGCCAGTGCGTTCTACACCCAATTTGTTCATAGCTGCTTCGGCTACCCGTAAGCCGTTTGGCATTGCAGGACATTTGTGCCCGTGAAATTTTTGCCCGATTTCGAGCCATTCTTTTGCGTTTACCATTTTTCTAATTTTTAATTTATACGTCATTGATTTTACATTTATTTTTATTGAAATATTTACCCATTATAAAACTTATAGCTATAAAAACAGGTATTGATATTAATATTCTCAATAAAGAAAATTTTAGTCCCAGAAAACCTATCTCAAAAGTTACCATAGGAATTTTTGCAATAGAGGCAGAACTTAAATAAATAAAAATATTTGTTGATGATGTTCCTTTTTTCCAAAGTATATAAGCAACAGGAAATGCCGCATACATTGGGCCAGCCTGCATAAATGCCAGTAAAATAACTAATAAAATCCCTTTAATTCCTGATGTTTTCCCGATATATTTCTGTACTTTTTCTTTTGATACCCAAACATCAAAAAGGCCTACCAGAATAAACATTACAGGTAATGCAAGAATCATTTCTTTTAAGAATACCCAAAAATTATCTTTAAGAATACTAATTCCCGGATTATAACCTGACAAAAAAGAATATGCAATAAATATTACAAAAGCTATAATTATTGTAAAATCAACAAAATATTTTTTCCTGTTTATTTTCATATTATGCTGTTTTTGAAGATTAAAGCCATTACGGCACCTACTATTAAAGCCCCAATAAATGCCAGGCCGTTTCTTAATAAGCTTATTTTATAACCGAAAAATTTAGCTTCAAGCGGAATAGTTAAAATTCCTACCATTTTTAAAGTGGTAATAAAAACAGATATTACTGAATAACTAACACCTGTATTTACTAAAATTCCTGCTAACGGATAAGAAATAAAACCGGGTATTATTGATACAGCTCCTATAATTGCCGCAAATACATAAGCTTCTATACCTGCTTCATTACCTAAATATTTAATTAAAATATCATTTGTTGTGAAATATAACACTATACTAACTAATATAATTACCGATAAAAGAGTTGGTATAATTTTTACAAACATCATTATTCCTTTTTTAATACCTTTTAATGTTTTCTTTTTATCTAAAACAAAAGAAATTACGGTAAGTATTGAGATAAGTATTATCATTGAAATCATATTCCTTAGTTTAGAATAATTTGTAATTGAATACTTGCATAATAATTTTTTATTTTATCATCATTGATTTGAAAATAATTATCAAATGATAATTTTATCTTGTAATCTTTAACAAGATAATTGTAACCAACTCTGTAGTAAGGTTTATCGGCAGTTTCTTTAATCAAATCGTTATAATCCTCAAAAGACAACACTATTTGATTTTTATTAATATTAAATGCCGATAGAAAATAATAACCATAAACATTACTACTGTTTAAGCGGGCATTTAAAAACTCCGCTTGTAATTCCATCGCTTTACTTTTAAACCTTGCAAACAGGTTGTATCTGAAATCGTTACCGCTAAATTTTATCGTATCAGGAAAAATAAACCGTAATTGTAAGTTTTCGGCTTTGCGATATTGTAACGAATATCCGAATTTTATTTTATTTTTTTTTACAGAAATATTATATTCGGATTTGTGCGTTATCATATATCCCTGATTGTTAAAACGATACTCTTTTATTCCATATCCGTTGAAAATACCTAAATGAGTTGCAAAGGATTTGTTTTTTGTTTTATAATTTACCTGTAAGCCAATGTCTCTAACACCGAGCGTTCCATCGGGTATCAATACATTTATTGGTTTTGATCTTTCTATTGCCGGTATTTTATAATCTGGCTGAAATCGTTGCAGGCTGTATTGCGGTACAAATTGACCGATGTCGAATGAAAGCAATCCTGTTTTATATCCTATTTCTACATCTTGCAAAAAGAATTTTTGTTGTTGTAAACTTGTAATTGTAGTTTGTAGCTTATATGACCAACGCTTTGAAAATTCAGGTTCTGATTTTAACCATAGTTTTAATCTTCGAACCAAAAAACTTGTGTAATCATCGAAATTACTAATACCCCTTATTTGAATATATCCATTGAAATCAATGTTGTTTGCCAGTTTTGTTTCTTGTGTAAATGTTTGATTTGCAATGAAAATAAATAATATAAACAATGTCGGTTTCATTTTATATAAATACTTTAATTGCTTCCCAACTCAATTTTACAGCAATTGCAATTAATACTATTGCATAAATCTTTTTCACCAACTTTGGCTTTGCTTTCCGGCTCATAAACCGAGCACCCAATTGCGAACCTATAATAACCGCTCCAACTAAAATCAAAGTTAGCATCCAATGCATTTTGCCTTGTGCGATATGCCCCAAATATCCCGAAAAAGATGAAAATGTAACAACAAAAGCTGTTGTTGCTGCAGCTTGTTTTGTTTTGTATCCAAGTGTCATTAATACCGGTGCAAATATAAATCCACCCCCGATTCCCAGCATACCTCCAATAAATCCAACTATTAATCCGACAAATATTCCAATAATAATTCTTTTTGTCAGATTTGCTATTTTATCGGGTTCTTCTTTATTTGCATGAAATAGCATACGTATTGCTGCAAACAACACAAGAACTGCAAATGCTATTTTTAAACTGGAAACATCAACAAATTGTGAAGAATATGCTCCAAGAGGCGAAGCAAGCAAAGCAGATACTGCCATAAACGAGCCACCTTTCCAATCTACTAACTTTTTTTTTCCAAATTGAATTAAAGCAAAGGAAGTATTTAAGCCATTTAAAAGCAAACCGAGCGGTAAAGCAACTGTAACAAAATCATAACCTGCCCAATTTAGGGCCGGTACATAAACCATGCCTCCACCCAATCCCAGCATTGCAAATAAAAACGATGCTGCTAAAATAATTATTCCTATTAATATATTCATCTTATTAATTATAGTTTATCGCAAATAAACGATATTATTTGTTAAATTTTTTTATTTAAAGAATTCAACGAATAGTTTTTTTGCTATTCCCCAGTTTTCCTGATTGATGCAGTATTTTACTTTTGGAGGATTTACCTCTCCCTGAATAAGTCCTGCATTTTTCAATTCTTTTAAATGCTGTGAGATAGTTGATTGAGCTATTGGCAAAATATCAACCAAATCGCCGGTTAAACAACACGACTGATTATCAAGATATTGTAAAATCAATAATCTTGTCGGATGTCCAAGAGCTTTGGCAAATCGTGCCATTTGCTTTATTTTATCATCGTATTCCATATTTGTTAATGTTCTATTCATGCTGCAAATATAATTTATTTTTATTATTCATCGTAAATTTACGATAGATATTTTTTTCATGCTCATTAATGGTTTCTTTTGCTTCCAACTAACGTCAAAGTAAATTATCTTAACGGTATTAGTTAAGATTTTATGCCGACGTGATATCTGTTGTAGTCAAATACTTGAATTACTATATACTTCATTTTGGCATTGTTTCTAAAACAGAAAATAAACTAATCTTGATAAACAGATAATTTTTTACAAAATTTACCCAATTATTATATTTAATAAATTGTTAAATGCCAGCTACTTAACAGCAAAGCTAAACTTTTTTTTATATTTTCCGTAGGGTATAATAAGCTTCTTGTGTATTAATATTGAAATCCGTTAATATTTCGGAAAAGTTAAAATAATTTATAAACTAAAATTTAAAATCATGAAAACCAAAAATTTAATTTTAATCCTTTTGTCTGTTTTTATGTCAGTTGCGCTGCAAAACTGTACAGAAAACAATGAACCTACTGTGAATTCAGAAGATATTTTACCTTCTAAATTTAGTGTTAATATCCCGGATGCTATTAGCCGGAACAATACAAAAAAACTTAAAAGTGCCGATGCAGATTCTTTAAGCGGAGGTGAGATTTATGAAAACCTGAATACTTTTATTTGGATTGGCGAAGCTGCTGCCGATATAACAGAAAGTATTATTACTGCAATTAAGGTTTACAAAATTAACAAACCCATGACTCTTTCTTATGAAGGGGATGACGATCACCGAACAAAAAATCTGGTTGTTGTTGAAAATTCTGCTTTTGAAGGTACTACATGGCAATATGAACTTACTGTTACCGATGCTGAATCGGAAGGTAATGCTGACGGAGGAAAAGCTATGCAGGTATTTTGGAATAATTCACCCGTAAAAGGAATAGCCATTTTGAAACCATATAATATGAACCGTTTAGATACTGAAAATGGGGAAGATGCTATTTACAGAATTGATTACTCTGAAGCCGGAGAGCATGGTTACGAAGCATCAATGATTGTTTCTATTGCAGGTTTGCCGGTTGATGCTTCAGCTGACATGTATGCAATAAGCAGCCTTAAAATGTTTGTTGGTAAAAACGGTGATATAATTGATGTTTACGGAAATTCAAATCACCCAAATGCAAAATTCTTTACAGACGATACCGGTTTTGACTGGGCTTTTGTTGCCTCCGGAACCGAAAGTACCGATATAGGAGTTGCAGAAGTTGGTTTACCGCCAAACACACTTGACGAAACAAGCCGTGTAGTTTTATTAGAAGATTATTCTGTTAAAAATGTATTTCTCGACCAAATTACCAGATGGTTTATTGAAACATACGGAATTGCTCCTGATTCAACTTCTTTAGCAGGTTATTTGCACAACGCTGATGCTCCGGGATTTTTTGATACTGAAGGATTTGTTCAAGGCGGCACTTCACCCGGCAGCGAATATGATGAACTTGTTTCCAGTATTCAGAGCTTAATTCCTTACAACCCGAAAAATATTAACGAATTAGAAATAAATTTCAAATAGTCCCTTCCTAAACGCCAGTTTTTAAAACAAAAAAGGTTCCGCTTTTCCCAGAAGCCGGAACCTTTTTTTAATTTGTACTTATAAAAAAACTT
>JAADFW010000095.1 GCA_013152655.1 Chlorobiota bacterium | reverse complement strand
ATTATTAAAAAAAGTTATTAATGCATTGCTGGTTACAACGTTCTTATTTTTTTTAAAGAATAGTATTTCTGTTGTTAATGATTGAATGGTAGAATTGAATGGACTAAGTAAAGGAGGTAAATTGCCAGTTAGTTTAATTAAGTCAGGTGAAAGCTTAAACAAACTAAATTTATCATTAAAGTAAGGATAAATTTCTTCAAAATTGTTATTTTTTGAATTGGCTTTTTTAAAATTATTTATATATGAATTTAATGTTCGAAAATCGGTTTGCTGGCCAATTATATATAAAACCGGAATGTTTAGTTTATTTATTTTTTTAATTAATTTACTTGCTTTATTTAGCTTAGAAGGTAGTTGATGTGCAACTATCAAATTGAATTTATCAATCTCAGATAAATCGTCATTAATGCTTAACTTGCTTATTTCCAGATTTTTATTAGTTGTTAGTGCATTATATATAGCAGAAATATCAGGATGAGGCGAATTATACAAGATTAATATTTTTTTCTTTGAGTTTAAAACTTCAATAACAATCTCGTTTGAATTGTTTTTAATATTTTTTTCATTTATTACGGGTGAAAGTTTGATATAATATTTTTGTAATCCAACTTGAGTTGCTTTCAAAAATATCTTTTTTTCAATCACTTGATTTTGAGAAGTTATTTTAATTTTTTCACTATAAACTACTTTATTATTGTTTAATATTTCAAGAACACATTTATTATTGTTTAACTTAATTGCCTGAATATTAATTCTTAATGGGAAATTATTATCTAAAAAAGCAAAATCATTAGTTTCAACATTTTTTAATATCAGGTCAGACTTATATATAGTATCTCCCAAAGCAAGGCTGTATATTGGAAAATTAAGGTTTTGTGCTGCATACGCAGGATTTGAGCCATAATTATTATTTCCGTCAGTAACAAGAATAACAGCACCCAAATTACGTTTATAATAAAGATCATTTATATGATTTATCATATTGGAAAAATTGGTGTAATTATCACTAAAATCAGGATATGTGCCTTTTCTAAATTTCTCGCCAAATAAATAGTTTTTTATGTCATACTTAGGTGATAGTTTTTTCTCTAAATCATTTATTTGTGGTAAGTAATTCTGATAATAATCTTGTGTATCAATTTGATTAATAATAGATTTGCTATTGTCTAATACAAACAAAATACTTGGCTTTTCCTTTTTGTTTATCCATGAATTAATTAATGGTGATAAAAGTAAAAAAGCCAAAAACGATACGCTTGCAAATCGTAAAACAAATAATACGCTTAATTTAGTATTATTAATATCATCAAACCTCTTATATTTATAATAGAGGAGAAACGCATAAATTAAACCTAATGCTATACATAATCCATAAAACCACGGGGAATATACCGATATCAACTTTAGGTTCATTCAGTTAATTATAGATTATAAAGTAATAAATATTGAATAAAAAGTTAATTCTTAAAGAATAATTTTAAATAAATAGCATAATATACAGAATATTAATATATTATGTTGTCATTGCACCACAAATATTAATTACTTGTCCGCTAACGTATGAAGCCATATCTGAGGCAAGGAATAGTACAACGTTTGCAACTTCTTCAGGAGTACCGCCTCTTTTTAATGGAATCTTTTCAAACCAGCCTTCTACCACTTCTTTTGGTAGTTTACCTGTCATTTCAGTAACAATAAAGCCCGGAGCAACAGCATTAGTCCTAATATTTCTTGATCCCAGCTCTTTTGCAATTGATTTTGTAAATCCAATTATTCCTGCTTTTGAAGCTGAGTAATTAGATTGCCCCGCATTACCGCCAACTCCAACAACTGAACTGATATTTATTATTGACCCTGAACGTTGTTTAAGCATGGTTCGTTGTACTGCTTTAGTCATGTTAAAAACAGATTTTAAATTCACAGCAATTACTGCATCCCAGTCTTCTTCAGTCATACGCATTAATAAATTATCCTTTGTTATGCCCGCATTATTTACTAAAACATCAATTCTTCCAAAATCGCTTAAAATATTTTCAACTACTGAGTTGCAATCATTAAAATCACCGGCATTTGAAGCATATCCTTTTGCTTTAACATTTAATTCATTTAGTTCATTTTCAAGCGATTTAGCTATATCGTCATAAAATAAATCGGTAAATGCAATGTTTGCTCCTGCTTTTGCTAAAGTAATTGCTATAGCCCTGCCAATTCCTCTTGAAGCACCGGTTACTATAGCCGTTTTTCCTTCTAGTAATTTCATTTTTGTTGCTTTAAATTATACAATATTAAACAGGCAAATATAATTCGATTAATTTACAAAATGATATCGAAATTAAATTTTAGCTAATCTTATTGTCAAAAAAATGTTAAATACTTATTTAACTGTATTTTTTACATATTTTTAGAATAGGAAGAAAAGTAATAGTAATTACCTGAATATAATAAATATTATTCTTCAAATACGGTTGCTTCGTAAATATAAATATCAGCATCTTTCCAGCCATTCCAGCCTAATCCTGCTTTGTCCCTGGCACAATGTCCGAGAAATTCCTCAAGTGTCCATCCTGTTGAGGTAGCAACGCCGGGTAAAAAAGTTCCAGACTTCCCATTTTTAACTATATATATTCCATGCTTTCCAAGAACAATTTCATCAATTGAATTTATTTTTTTTAAAGGAGATAAAGCAGATATCTCAATTTCAATCTTTGACAGTTCTTTAGGTTCAACAGGACTAAAACGATAATCTTGTGTTGCGGCAGCAATAGCCATATTTTGAACAACTTTGTATAATTCAATATCAGGATTAAAGCGGCCAATACAACCTCTTAAATTTCCCTCTTCACGCAATGTTACAAAAGCACCTACATGCATTTTTAAATTTTCAGAAAAATTGCAGGTATCAATTTCTAATGTCTTGTTTTTATTAACATATTCATTTATAGTGCTTCTCGCTATTTTAATTAAATCATTTTTATCCTTTTTTGACAACTTGAATTCCTCTCCTAAATCTTTATTTGAATCTTCTTCTGTAACAACAATTGAATTGTAGCCTACTACCCTGTCATGATCACCATAAACAGGATTATCTCCTGAATTTTTATATTCAATTAAATGATATGAAAATTCCGGATTATCTTCTGTAAGATAAAGCAAAGTTAATACTGAAGTCCATCCACACATACTTGTAACCAAATTTGAAATATGTTTATTTTCATTATTTCTTAGTGTTTTAAGTAATTCGGATGGATTGTTTTTAAGTACAGCTTCAGCAGTTAGCTTATCTATAGTTACAGCATCCTTATATTCAGGATAATGAGAAAAGTCAGTACTTATTATAAATAGATTATTTGAATTAAAATAGGGCTTTAGTGCATTGGCTATTTCTTTTATCTTACTTTCTGTTTGTGTACCGATAATAATTGGTATAATTTGAAAATCTGTTTGCATTATATATTGCAAAAAGGGAAGTTGTACTTCAAGGCTATGTTCTTGTGCATGAGCATCTTCTCTAAATGTAAAACATTTATTTTCGTCAATTAATTTAGAAGCTAAACTGGTATTAACTTTTACCGTGCCTAATGGCAATAAGTAATTTCCAACATTATAAATTGATGCACCATCAAAATAAATTCTATGACTTGAACCAATTACAAATATATTCTCGTATTTTTTATTTGGGTTAATTTGATTGAAACCGGAAGCAGCAACTTCGCCTGAAAAAACATAACCAGCATGAGGACAAATAATTGCTCTTACATTTTTATTATATACAGTCGATTTAGCACGCTTAAATAATGCAGTAATTGTATCTCTCAATTCACTTTTATTTGCAGGATAAAACTGTCCGGCAACCGCAGGGCTTCTGTCAAAAGTTCTATTTTGGTTCTGATGTTTCATTTTTGTATCTTTTAATTGTGAGTTACAAGAAGCTGTGAATAATAAAAAACAAGAAGCAATAAGTAGAGTTTTCATTTTAATATAAATTAGGCTAAAAAATCTATTATTAAGTTCAATTAGACTTTAATAAGGCAAATTGAGCTCGAATCTTAGATGAATTTTTAACATTGTTTAACCGGCAATACTGAATTAATTCGTCAATATTAATGTAAACTTCTTTAATTTCAATTCCGTGATTTAATAAATGGATTTCAAGGCCTTCCATACTTTCATGCCAATCTTCCCAGGTTTCAAAAATAACCTCTTCATCCTCATCGCAAGTTTGTAATTTATTAAAAGAATCTTTAGTATAGCAAGGAATTGCTACTCGTTGATTGATACTAAATATCATAATATTAATAGTTTAAAGCTGATTTAAAAGTTACAATTTTTATTTAATTTATCAAAATTATAAATATTAATCTTGTTTATTTATTTCAATTTAAGATAATTAATATAATATGGCTAATTGAATAATATTAATAGGATATTTAGCCATATTTGGAATAATAATAAGCAATATTAGATATCAGGATTTAATAAATTTGGTATATTTGCACGATTATTTTGGCTCCGTAGCATAATTGGATACCTGCCTGCCGGCAGGCAGGGTGCACCAGAGCAACAGATATTTTGAAATATGTATTATGTATATGTACTTAAGAGTTCTTTGACACAAAAACATTATACCGGACTAACTAAAGATTTAGAAAGAAGATTAAAAGAACATAATTCTGGCAAGACAAAATCTACAAAACATGGCAAGCCTTGGAATTTAATTTATAAAGAGGAATTGTTAACTTTGCAGGAAGCTAGAAAACGAGAAATATATTTGAAATCAGGTTCAGGTAGAGAATTTATTAAAAAATGGCTCCGTAGCATAATTGGATAGTGCACCTGACTACGGATCAGGAGGTTGGGGATTCGAATTCCTCCGGAGTCACTTAAAAATCAATAAATTAGCCGTTTCAATTTTGGAACGGTTTTTTTCTGCCATTGTTTATAATAACTGAAAAACTAAAAACTTTGCGACAGATTAAAAAAATCAATATAGTTTTTTGAATCTTGGCCGTATATTTCAACATTGTCGCCAATTAATACATAAGTGCTTTTTTCATCTGCAATTTCAGAAAAATAAACATGATAAAGTATATCCATTTTATCAGTCATTAATATTTGTGCCAGGTTTTTGTGTTTATCTGAACGTAATTTAGTATTGCATAACGGACAGTAAAAAGTTAGTTGTTCGCCACTTTCAAAGGTAAATTGCGGGTTTCTTAGAACAGTATAATTTCCTAAGTGTGCATGTAAAAATATTAACCCGGCTTTTCCATCTTTATTTTTTGCAGAGAAAACTACATTTTCTTCTACATTAAGTATGCCTTTACATTTCGGACATAATAAAAAGTTGTTTTCCATAATTTTACCTCCTTAATTAATTTAAATCATTAATTTACAAAAAAACAATTTTAAAAGCAAAACTTTACTTTTAATTTGTCCTGAATCAATTTTAATTATTCTAACTTTTCAAATTAGTGGTTTCAAAATTCAAAATAATTTTTACAACTTTATTTTCAGTGCTTTCAATACTGAAATTTCCATAAAATTCAACAATTGTTTTTGCAATTATTAAACCAAGTCCTAAACCTTGTTGTTCAGATATCTCTCTGTCAAATTGCTTAAATGCCATAATTTTGTTAATATTTTCTTGAGATATTCCCTTACCATAATTTTCAATTATAATAGTGGTTTTTTTATCATTTCTTTTTGAATATATATTAATAGCATTTCCTTTAACAGAAAACTTGAATGCATTTTCAATTAATTCAGCCATTACAATTTCTAAATGTTCTTGCAAGATATTGATATCATTATTAATAATTTGACATGTAAAATCATCATGCCTTTTGTATCTTGTAGCAATATTTTTTCCAATTCTTGAAATTATTTTTTCAGGATTAATAGTAATGGATTGTTTTAAGTTTTGGTTTTTTGTAAATAATAAAAATTGCGATTCTAATTTAGTGTACAAAATATATTTACGAATAGTATCATATAGTCTTTTTCCTGATTCATAAATCGAACTTCCATAGGATTTAATTTTTTCTTGAGAAATCCTTTTCTCCATATTCTGAATTAACATAGCATAATTCAAAATGCTATTTAATGGTGTTAATAGTTCGTGTGGAATAGCATGTGAAATATTTTTCTGAAAAGAGTTAATGTCTTTAAAATACTGTTCTTGTTGTTTCTCTTTTTTACTTATTCTGGTTTTTACTGAATAAATAATTTGTTTAGCAGTAAAAGGTTTAGTTATATAGTCGTCTGCACCACGATTCATCCCGTTTCTGATATCTTCTTGCAATGTTTTTGCTGTTATAAAAATAAACGGAATGTTTTTTGTTTTTTCTATATTTTTAAGTTTATCAAATACTTGGTAACCATTTATTTCAGGCATCATTATATCACAAATAATACAATTTGGTATTGTAGATTTTGCAAGTTCAATACCTTTCTTGCCATTCATTGCTATTGAGGCTATAAATCCTTCAAATTCTAATATTTCCTGTAATTGTCTGCAAATTATAGCATTGTCTTCAATAATTAATACTCTATGTGCTTTCATTTTGTTCAGATTTTTTTATTAGTGATAGGAAAATATACATTAAAAGTACTGCCTATAAATTCTTTACTTTCCACTTTAATATATCCGCCATTTAATTCTACAGCATTTTTAACTATAGAAAGTCCTAAACCTGTTCCATGTATATATTCAACATTTTTCCCCCTGTAAAACGGCTCAAAAAGGTATTTAAGGTCTGCTTTGGGAATTCCAATACCTTCATCTTGAATTGCTATAAGAATATTATTCTTTTTTCTATTTATTTTCATAGAAACAGTACTTCCTTTTTCTGAAAATTTTAATGCATTTGAAAAAAGATTCTCAAAAGTATGTCTAATCCATTTTTTATCAACATTTAAATTTTGATTGGTAATATATGTTTCAAAAATTATATTATGCTGTTCTTTTTCCCTAATTTTAAAATCTTCGCAAATATTCCGACAAAGTTCAACGATATTTTCAATGGCTGGCATGTAATCAAATTTATATGAATCAGATTTGCCTATAATTAACACATCTTCTATTGTACGAGTCATTGAATTTATTTCACCCTGAATTTCAAAAAGTCTCTTTTTTATGTCATTTTTTGATAGTTTATCGAAATAGTTAATTATGATTTCTGCTGCGGAATTAATAATAGTAAGAGGTGTACGAAATTCATGCGAAGCCAATGAAACAAATCTTGTTTTTAATTTTCCAAGCTCTTTTTCACGTTTAAGAGATTCTTGAAGTTCAGCATTTACATTTTGTAGTGCATCGGTTGTGGTCTGAAGTTCTTCATTTGTAGCTCTGATTTCTTCATTTTGTTGCAGTATTTCCTTTTCTGCCAGCTTTATCTTGGTAATATTGCTTGCAATTATACCAAGACCTTCTCCCATCTTAAATGTTTTTACAACAAGAAATAAATTGCCCCATTTAGAATGCAGAATGTGATTTTCATTTATAAAAGGTTCTCCTGTTTTGATTACTTTCATTAAGTTGTCCCAAACACCATTTTTTTTGATGCTGGGATCAAAATCGAGTATGTTCTTGCCAATGATATTTTTCTTATTCATTCCCTGAAAAAACATATTCAGGCTTGCTTCATTCATGTCTATGAGGTTAAGATCTGAATCAAATAAAGAAAAGGCATCAATAGAAGATTCCATAAATTCATGAAATTTACGAGCATTATTATTGATTTTTTCTTCTGCATGTTTACGCTCAGTAATGTTTGTACCAATAATCCCAAGGTCGTTACCTGACTTAAAAACCCTAACTTCCAAATAAATATTACCTACTGTAGCATTCAAAAAAACTTCTTCAATCAATAAGCTTTTTCCTGTTTTTAATACTTCCTTGTATTGGTTGAACCTACCCGATTCTTTAACTGAAGGGCTTATGTCTAAAATGCTTTTTCCAAATAATTCTTTCTGTGTTTTATTAAAAACTCTTAATGCGGTATTATTTACAAAAATAAGTTTTAATTCTGAGTTCAGAAGAATATAGCTATCTGGTGATTCATTCATAAATATTTTAAGTCTGTTCTCACTCTCTTTTAATGCCTTTTCTGCCTGCTTTCGCTTAGTGATGTCTTCAATCATCAAAAGTAAAAATATTTCATCTTCTAACTGTAGGGGAATAAAGTAACTTTTAAGGTAAACCTTTTTTCCAAAAGTAGTTGTTATTGCGAATTCATGAAACTGTCTTTTTTTATGAGTAATTGCTTTTTTTGCAATATCGATTAAACCAGTTTTTTTCCACGAATTTATTTGATTATAATTTTGTTCCAGTACCTGCTCTTGGGTTGCACCAATTATAATTGCACTTGCACTATTTGCATGTATGCATTGGCCTGATGAATTATATATGGATATTCCGATTGGTGATTCTTTAATAATATTTTTATATAAATCATTTGCTATTTGGATTTTTTTATTAGTTTCTTTTACATGGCCTATATAAATAATTTTTTTTACGTTATTATTATAATAAGGTAAAATCTGTACTGTAAAAGAAATTTGTATTGCTTCACCGGTTTTTGTAATAAATATTATTTCTTGTTTACTTTTACTGATATGTTGTGTTAATTTTAATATTTTTTCAAGTTCAAGATTATCAAATGATATAGGAGAAATTATTTCTTTTATAGATACACCAGTTAATTCAAGTTCTTCATATTTTAAAATATTTAGTACAGACTGATTGACCATCTCAATGGTAAATTTTAAATCTGTAACAATATACAAATCATCTATATTATGTATTATATTGTTAAAATAGTCATTTGATATGATAGAATGTTGAAATTTATCACTTAGTATGTTCAACCTTGTAGCAATATCATTATAAATATCACTACTATCAATGAGCGGTAATTTATGGTTGAAATCGTAAGATGATATTGCAATAATTCCATCCAATAAGATATTTAACTTATCATGTAATACATTTTCTCTTGTTTTATTTGATAGGCTTTTGGCAAGTTTATTCAATTCGGTAGTTATCCTATCCATTTCATCTCCTGTATCTGAAATTGCTACCTTTACATTAAAATTGCCGACTACCATTTGTTTAATCTGTTCAACAATATCATTTATGCGTGTTTCAGGCATATTATTTATTTTTAAAATTATTTTATTAATATTTCACAGAATCTGGCTCAGAGATGAATTAATCAGAATTACGGTAGTTTTTTCTTAACTAAGTTAAAAAACAATCAATACAATTTCTTTGGTTTTATCGAGTGTCATTTTTCATCCAAAGGTTATAAAAAAGGACAGCAAATAATTTGATTTTCACCTAATCATATTGTAACTACTTGTATTTCATTTTTTTAAAGTTATAATTTTTCGCTATTTGCTATTTTAGTAGAAATGGTTAAATACGTAAATCTATTAAATTGCTTACGGAATTGATCTTTTAAATAATAATGCTTATATATA
>JAADFW010000094.1 GCA_013152655.1 Chlorobiota bacterium | reverse complement strand
GTGAACAAGTTATTGATGGCGAAAATGGATTTTTTTAAGTTGTTTTTTGCATGTTTCATATAAGCAAAAAAGTTCTGATGTGAAGCAATAATCAAATCATTACCTGCCCGGGTTATATTGTCTCCTCCTTTTATATCACATATCAATTTTTTATTTGTCAACTTACCGGATTCAATATTAAACCTGAAGAGTTTATTTTGCATAGTAGTACTTACATAAAGAAATTGATTTTTATACGTAATTCCGTTTGCATAAGCAAGATTGTCAGCTACTATAGAGCATTCTGAATTTAAATTTGTATAGATAATGGTTGATTTTTTTAATTTTAAAATTTTTTCTATCATACTGCCGCGCTTACCGGCATCATTGGTTATCCAAAAACTTCCGTCTTTATAAACGCAAATATCATTGGGCGATACATATAATCTGTTTTCATACAATTGATTAAAAACTAATTCATTTTCAAGAACTTCATATTTAACTACCTGTTGTTTTAAAATATCGTCACGGTGATTTATAACATATAAATATTGAACAGAATCAATAACTATTAAATCCATGCCATGAGGATACAATTTAAAATCCGACGGTTCACCTGTTCTTTCTAAAATTCCCGTTTCTCCACCTTCAATATTATAATAATAAATATTGGGTTTTTGGGTTTCATTAGCTCTTCTGGACAGACATCCGGTTATAATTCTTTTTTGTGTTGAAACTGTATCCAGAACAATATCTTCAGGCCCGTAGCCAACCATAATTTTGGTACTATTGTTTGTTCCTGTTTCAGGAATATTTGTACAAGAATAAGCTATGCTTATGCTTGCAATAATAGAAATGATATTCAAATTTTTCATAACAAGGTAATTCATATTTTTATAAGATGTAATGTAGAAAAAAAAAGCAAAATTAGAAAATGGAAGGTTTAAATTTAAATATGGCTTTTGGAGCCCATAAGGTTTGAAATAATCCCCGGCCAAATAAAAACAGAATAAGAGAAAGCCATAATCCATGATTTCCTAAACTGCTTTGCGTAAAATAGTAAACAGGCATAAAAATTATAAATGAAGCCAATAGCATGGTAATAAGCATTGCTTTTGAAGCAGTGGCACCAACATAAATTCCATCCCATAAAAATGCAGCAAAACTTAAAATGGGAATTAAAACAATCCAAAACATATATGGTTTCGAGGCTTCAATTATTTCCACATTATCTGAAAGAATTCTTAGTAAAACATCACCCCAAAATAAAAATATTAGAGTAAAAGGCAAGCTTAATCCAACACCCCATTTAAATAGACTGATGATTGATTTTTTTAAATTTAAATTATCATTTGCCCCAATGTATTTTCCAACCAATGCTTCGGCAGCATATGCAAAACCATCTACAAAGTATGAGAATAAAAAGAAAAATTGAAACAGTAAGGTATTTACGGCTAAAATTATATTTCCTTGCTCGGCTGATTTAGCCGTAAAAAATGATAAAACAAAAATTAATAAAAGCGTTCGTAATAAAATATCTTTATTAACGCTTAAAAATAATTTTAAAGCATTAATTTGCTTTAAAGCCTGTAAAGAATAATGCTTAAAATATTTCCTGTATTTCTTATAAAAAATTGTAATTGCCATTATTAGCCCAATATATTGAGCCAGTACTGTTCCCAAGGCAACTCCATCTGATTTCATGCCTAAATAAAATACAAAAAACACATTGAAAATGATATTTAAAATATTGATTACAATAGCAATTGCCATAGGTGCTTTGGCATTTTGTATTCCGAGAAACCAACCATAAAAAACATATAGCGAAAGTGTTGCAGGTGCTGCCCAAACTCTTATCCTGAAATATTCCGAAGCAAATAGTTCAACATCAGCTTCTCCTTTAAAAATTAGGAAACTAAAATAATCAATAGGTTTTTGTAAAAGAAGAATAATAGTGCTTCCTGCCAGGGCAATTAAAATTGCTCTTACAAAAGTCATTATAATTTCAGTTTTATTATTTGAACCAAATGATTGAGCTGTAAAACCACTGGTTCCCATGCGTAAAAAACCAAATCCCCAATATAAAAAATTAAAGATAGTACCACCCAATGCAATGGCGCCAATATAAGCCGGATTATCTAATCTTCCTAAAATTGCTAAATCGGCCATTCCTAATAATGGAACAGTTATATTGGTAATTATATTCGGAATGGCTAATTGCAGAATTTTTCTATTCACTTTTTTAGGTGCTAATATAGTTTTTTTTTAGAATTGCAGCCTTTCCTTTCTACCTATAAAAAGATACTATCTTTTCAAAAGATAGTATCTTTTTATAGTACCTCTTGCGAAAAATAGAATAGTTACATATTTTTAAAAGCTTAAGTTTTTAAATATAGATTAATAGAAAACTATGAACTTTTTCGATAAAATAATTAATTTCCTCCGGAAAATATTACCCTCGCCCTTTAGCATTGCCATTATTTTAACTTTTGTAACAGTTGTTTTTGCTTTAATTTTTACAAAACCAATTAATACAAATCAAACTCATATCATTCAAATTCTTACGTTCTGGGAAAAAGGATTTTGGGAATTGTTGGCTTTTGCCATGCAAATGATGCTGATGTTGGTTTTAGGCCACGTATTAGCACTTACGTCAATAATTAACTCAATAATAAGGAATATAACCAAATACTGTACAAATACACCGAAGGCTGCTTTTATTGTTGCTTTTTTTACAATTATAGTTTCTTTATTCAACTGGGGGTTGGGATTAATATTTGGGGCTGTTTTAGTACGTAAAGTTGGTGAATATGCCAGTGAGAGTAATATTAAAATAAATTACCCGTTAATTGGTGCTGCCGGTTATACAGGTTTAATGGTTTGGCATGGTGGGTTGTCGGGTTCGGCTCCTTTAAAAGTTGCTGAAAATAATCACTTTTTAGTCAATAAAATTGGCGTAATTCCGGTTGCAGAAACTTTATTTTCTTCTATGAATATTGGTATTGCTGCTGCTTTATTACTTATTATTCCTTTGGTTTTTTATTTAATAGGCAGAAAATCTGGTGTTTTAAATGTGAGTTTATCAAATTTATCTCGTTTTACAACAGATGATAAATCGACGTTAACGGGTGCTGAAAAATTAGATGCTAACACCTGGTTTATTAAATTATTTGCTTTGTTTGTTATTGGAACGGGGATAATAAAAGCTATTTATACAAAAAATGGCAGTCTGCTAAACCTGAATTATATTAATTTTATTCTGTTTGGCTTAGGATTATTTTTTCATCAAAATTTAATTCAATATAAAAAAGCCATTCAGGAAGCCATTGTAGGTGCTTCAGGTATAATGATACAGTTTCCGCTTTATGCCGGTATTATGGGCATTATGAAATATTCAGGCTTGACCGGTGTGTTTACCGGTTTTTTTGTAGGAATTTCAAATTCAACAACTTTTCCAATCTTTACTTTTATAAGTGCCGGAATGGTTAATATGTTTGTTCCGAGTGGGGGAGGACAATGGGCTGTTCAGGGGCCTGTGCTGGTTGATGCTGCCAATCAGTTGGGCGTAAGTATTCCGAAAACCATTATGGCCTTAGCTTATGGCGACCAGATTACAAATATGATGCAACCATTTTGGGCTTTGCCATTGTTAGGAATTACAGGATTAAAAGCTAAGCAAATTTTTCCTTATACTTTTATGATTATGCTTGTAGCAAGTATAATTTTTGTAGCTGGATTATTACTGTGAACTGTGAATATTTTGTTTCTACATCACTTAAAATAAATTTTTGTAACGATTTAGACTTTCGCTTTCCTTTCATATTATATATAGTCATTTTAAAGAATTCTGCCATCGCAATTTATTTTTCACCCACTATTGAATTTATTTTTTTGTTGGGCTTGGTTTCTAACTCATTCACAAAACTTTTGAATTTTTCTTTAATTTCCTTTTTATCTTTAAACTCAACATAATCATCAAGATGAATTACAAAAGAATCATTTTCAGTATTAAATAATTCAATTGTTTTCAAATTTATATTAATTCTTTCTAAATCATTTTTCAAATTAAATTTTCTTTCTATTTGTCTAGATTTAAAAGCAAATCCATCATTTTCAAATAACAAATATGAACCAGCAATTAATTTTATTTTTTTTGTATTTGAAATGTATATAGCTATTCCAAGAATTGGAAATATTAGACTATCTATCAATGAACCTAAGCTTCTATATGAATTAATGTTTGAATAATCTTCCAAAGTAAATTTTATCACTCCAACAATTATTAATAACACAGAAATCCATCTTATATTTTTTAATTTTTTTTCAAATTTTTCTGTTTCGAATTTGTTTTTCATAGTATTATATTTATGTATTCAGGAGAATTTTGAAATTAAGCTCAACAGGCATCAACATTCTACTAACATATCACTAATTGCCAATTACAATTTGTCTTTTGTAAACACTAAATCTAATTCTTCCAGTTTTTTATCCGAAGGCTTTAAAGTTTCGTTGTCCCAACCCCTGTTCGCATAATATTCATCCATCATTTTTTTAAACTTTTCTTTCTTTAATACAGCACCTTTATGATCTCCAACAGTAAGGGCATCTTCAAAAAATCGTTCAGGCAACTTATCGTCTATTCGCCTAAAACCTTCCCTGTAATTAAATATTTTCTCTAAGTTAAAAATTCGTTCTCCGGCAAGCCTGATTTTTTCTTCGTTCATATCAATACCGGTTATTAACGATAATAATTCACTAATGCCACTTTCATTATATTCTCCATAAGCAAAAGAACATACTCCAACAGAATCAACAATTGTATTATTATCCTGTGTTTTCATATTTTCACCGTTCATATGACAAGCACCACGATTTGCGGTAGCATATCCCAATCCCATACCCGGGTCATTTTGTACATTCCATGCTGCCAGCTCGTGCCCTTTAACATGAATGGCAAACTCTTCCGATCCTTGTCCAATTTTATCCGACAATGCTTTAACTCCTTTTGAAGCCAATTTTCCAATTCCATCCTTATAGGCAATTTTTTTAATTAATTGCATGCTTGCTTCCACGTTTCCCCAGGTTAAATTAATTCCATCCAGAAAAGTTTCATCAATAAGTTTTTTGTCATAAGCTTCCATTAAAAAACCTATAGTATTGCCTAACGAAATTATATCCATCCCTAAGTTGTCGCCTGCATAAATAAGTTCCATTAAACCGTTTATGTCATTTATCATAAGGTTTGCGCCCAACATAGTACCGGTTTCATATTCAGGGCCATCATGCACTAAATGGCTTTTATAAGTTCCTTCCTTAATAACCCCGCTTTTTTTACACGCTAACGGACAAACATAACATGCAAAATCCCGACTCCAGATTTTATCTTTTGCAGTTTTCACTCCAATGGCTTCAATATCTTCAAATGTACCTTCCCTGTAATTTTTAACTGCCTGTGTTCCTTGGTAGCTGGAGCTTGTTAAAACATTAGCTGTACCTCCGTAACGCCACCATCCGGTTGATTTTGACTCCTTAAACTTAGTTCGTGTTTTATCAATAAGTTCAACAAATTCTTTATGCCTTGCCACATTTGGCATCTTTGTTCCTTTAACAGCAATGGCTTTTAAATTTTTTGAACCCATTACACACCCTGTTCCGCCTCTTCCGGCTGCTCTGGCCGCAGTATTTATAATACAGGCATACGAAACTAAATTTTCTCCGGCAGGCCCTATATAGCAAGTTTTGAAATGATAATCATCTAATTCTTTTTGAAATTTCTTATCAAACTTATCGGTTGGCATTCCCCAAAAATCTGATGCATCTTTAATTTCAACCTTATCATTAACAATTTTTATATAAACCGGCTTATCAGACTTACCGGTAATTACAATTCCATCATATCCTGCAAAACGAATTTCCGGCCCAATAAAACCTCCCATATTTGAATAGCTTATTGTTGAAGCATGTTCATATTTTGACTGAATAGCAGATGTATGTGGAGATTTGGTTACAACACATGTTCTTGATGATGATGGAACCGGTAATCCTGAATATGGCCCGGGCATAAGAATTAACGGATTTTCGGGTGATAAAGGATTTAAACCAGGTTTTTCAATTAAATCCCATAAAATTTTCATTCCTAAGCCTCTGCCTCCAATAAAATTTTGAATATCAGCTTCCGGTATAGTTCTATTTTCAATAGCTCCTGTACTTAAATTTATAAATAACAGTTTTCCAAAATAACCTTTAGTTTCCATTTTCTACCTCCGCTTCAACATGATAAAACTTGTTCATTAATAATTCAGCAATCTTTTCCGGTTTTTCAGCAAAAAACTCACGATTAACTTTTATTTCCAATAAAGATAAAGCACCATAAGGACACCACTTTACACAATTGGGATCGCCACCACACAGAGTACACATCCGCTCGGGTTTTTTTGTTTCGGGGTTTGGAACAATTATTCCGGCTCTTTCTTTTTCACAGGCTTGTGCACAAAGTGTGCAACCTATACATTTTTCTAAATCGCAAACAACAGTTCCCAGTTCAGAATGGCGGTATAAAGCTTTTCTTCCTGTTTCTTTATCTGCCGGTATAGGGCATGCTTCAATGCATGGGGTATCAGGACACAGAGCGCAAGTTACCGGAACATCAACATCAGGATTAAAATGATGCACCCGGATATTTGATAAATGCGGGTCGCCTAATCCTTTAATAAATTCACCGTTTATTTCTACTTTATGATTGTTGGCTGAACAAGCTGTTTCACAGGTTCGGCATCCGGTACATTTTGTAAAATCAACGGCAATAGACTTTAAAATAGTTTTATCATCGTTGAAATAATAACGAAACCCGTAATTTCCAAAAACTGCAATAACTCCTCCGCCAATAGCAATATGTTTTATAAAATCCCTCCGGGAATAATTTGCATACTTTAAATTTGTATCTGCCATTTTAAGATTTTTAAAATTTTTACGAAGTACGTTAACAAAGATATAATTTTTCGTGAATTTGCAAATAGCCTGTGTGATGAACTTGGTATATTCTTTTTTGCACATAGTTATAAATTGATAATCTGAAAAAAATATATACTTTTAAAATCGTTTTAAGAAAATAGTATAATGAATTTCAAAAATTTTATAAAATCGTTAGGCCCGGGTTTATTGTGGGCTGGTGCTGCAATAGGTGTTTCTCATTTAGTTCAATCAACCAGGGCAGGTGCTAATTTTGGTTTTTATCTTGCCGGAATTCTTGTTTTTTCGCATGTTATAAAATATCCGTTTTTTGAATTTGGGCCTCGCTATGCTACCGCAACCGGAAATAATTTAATTGAAGGATACCGTAAAATTGGAAAATGGGCAGTTGCATTGTTTGCTGTATTAACCATTACAACCATGTTTGCCATACAGGGTGCTGTAACAATAGTAACTGCCGGAATATTTAGTAATATTTTCCATTTAAACTTTAGCGATACCTTGGTAAGTGCTATTATTTTAGTAGTAACAATGATAGTTTTATTAATAGGGAAATTCAATATTTTAGATAAGTTGATAAAAATTATAATTATAACTCTTGCTATTTCTACTATTTTTGCAGTAATAAGTGCATTGGGCTTAGGATATCATCCGAATCCTGAGCTGGCTGTTAAGTTTAACTGGACAACTCCTGCACATATTGCTTTTTTAATTGCATTTTTGGGTTGGTTGCCTGCCCCAATTGACATTTCAATTTGGCATTCGTTTTGGTCAGTCGCCAAGCAAAAAGATACCAATTACAGGCCAACCATGAAAGAGGCTTTGCTCGACTTTAAAATTGGATATATAGGCACGGCTTTTCTTGCACTGTGTTTTTTAACCCTGGGCGCATTATTAATGTATGGGAGCGGGGAAGAACTTTCGAAAAGCGGGACTGTATTTGCCGGACAATTAATAAATCTTTACACCGTAAGTATTGGCCAGTGGGCTTATGTTATAATAGCTATTGCTGCTTTAACAACAATGTTTAGTACCACGCTAACTTGTTTAGATGCTTATTCAAGAATATTAAATCCTACAACAACAATACTAATTCCGGCTATTAATAAGAATAATACTCAGGAAAATAATGAATGGATTTCCCGTTTCTGGATGTTAGTTGTAGTTGTAGGCTCATTATTATTAATTGGCTTATTTGCTTCCAGTATGCGTTTTATGGTTGATTTAGCTACTACATTGTCATTTGTAACTGCACCAATTCTGGCTATTTTAAATTATATTGTAGTAACAGATAAACATATGCCTGATGATGCAAAGCCTAAAAACTGGCTGAAAATATATGCCTGGACAGGTATTGTTTTTTTATCTTCATTTAGCCTTGCCTATATTATTTGGCGGTTTTTTTAAGGTTTGTTTTGTTTTTAATACTAAAATAGAATTATTCACACCTATGTAAATTGTCAAAAAAATCAAGAAAGTTTAAATGTTTTGTATATACGCCACAAGCTAACGAATCTTTAGATTTTTTATCTAAAGTGCCTCCCCGAAAAAGCTTAGTGTACCTCGAAGAAAAAATGCCATAAGCGTTATCAATGTTTGTGTAAACAGGTAAATCTTGTAATAATCCGGTGGTAGGATTACTTAATTCAATATATGTGTTTAACTCTTCAGTACTTACATTAAATAAAAGATCAATACCGGTAATTACCCTGTAGTCATCATAACCGGGTAATTCTTTTAATTTTGAACCAACAAATTTATAAAAGTCAGATTTTGGCAAATAAAATTTTATGTGTTCACCTCCTAAAACTGAGTTGGAAAGCGATTTATTCATTGTCCATATAATCGATTTATATGTAGAATCGTAGTTAATTACTTCAATATAGTGTATTAGTAATTTAGAATAAAATACTTTTGCATCATAAGGCGTTATCCATCCAACTGAAAACATGGAATTAAAAGAGAAATTTATATTGTTATTAAACAGGTAGTAAGTTTCTTCATCTAGTTCAAAATCATCTATCAAATAGGTTGAAGCTTCAATTGTTTTATTCAGAGATGGAATGTAAATGCTTAACTTATACTTACTATCGGGATAAATAGTATGGCTTGTTTTAAAAACAAAAGCATTTTTATAGGAAAATAAGCCTGAATCTTTAATAATTTCATTAGGGTTTGTTTTATATAAATTAAATGATTCAATTAATTCATCATCTTTCCATCTTTCTATTTTAACATTTATATTTTCGCTATAATAAATAGAATCATAGTCATGTGTAGATTCCATATCGCCCTTTCCTAAATAACCTCTTTGTATCCTTATATAATGCACACTGTCATTTTGATTTAAAACACCAATAATACAAGTGATATCTTTCCATTCATCATTTATTTCTATTTCATTGCTGCATGAAATAAACAAAGCAAATATTAATGGAGCAATTAGTTTCAAATTCATCATTAAGTTTTTCTATTCTTTCAAAATTATCTTATTAATGGCAGCTTTCAAAGTGTTTTTTGTTTTATAAAAAGGGATAGAAGCATATCAATGTTAATTACCGCCTAATTTACGACTTTTAATATTTAGCTCAAATATGTTTATTATTCATAATTCATTACATTTGCACTTCAATTTTTAATTTAAATATTTAATAATGAAAAATTCAATTTCTATAATAATTAACGGAGTATTAGTAGTTGCTGTGGCTATTCTATATATTTTGCATTTTACAGGAAAAAATGATACTCAAAGTAAGGAAAATGTTAATGAATCAATTATAAATAGTACTTCTCCATCAGGAAATGAGACTGATATTGTTTATGTTGATATGGATAGTTTGTTATTAAATTATCGCTTGTCAGAAGATTTAAACGATGCTTTTTTGCAGAAACAAGAAAAACTAAAATCTGAAATCAGTTATAAAGCAAGTAAATATGAAGAAGATGTGATTGCTTTTCAAAAAAAACTGAACCGTGGTGGTTTTTTAACACAGCAAAGGGCTGAAGAAGAACAAAAAAAATTAATTGAACGTCAACAGCAGTTACAACAAATGGATGCAGAATTATCAAATAAGCTGATGACTGAACAGCAAAATATGACAAATCAACTCTATGACAGTATTATTTCTTATGTGGAAGATTATAATGCTAAGCATAACTACAGATACATTCTTGGGAATACAAAAGGTGGCGGACTATTATATGCGAATAAGGGCTTGAATATTACTAACGATATTATAGAGGGCTTGAATGAAAGGTATTTAGGAAGCGATAAATAAAAACCTTTTTAAATTATTGTTATGGGGTTTGCTGATAATTACCTGAATAAGAATAAATTATCTGTAAACATTACATATAAGCCTGAAAATAGCTTAGAAATTATAGTTGTTATTCCTGCATTTAATGAACCTGATTTATTAAAATCATTACAAGCTTTATGGAATTGTAAAAAAACAAGTTGTGCTGTTGAAGTTCTGATTGTTTTTAATTTTCCTGAAAATATAGATAATGAAGTAGTTAGAGCAATAGAAAAGCAAAAAAAGCAAGCTGAAAATTGGATTAAATACCATCAAAGAAAAGCTTTCCGTTTTTTCATTATTTACAAGCCCGATTTACCTAAAAAAACTGCCGGTGTTGGATTAGCGAGAAAAATTGGAATGGACGAGGCTGTAATCAGATTTAATAGTTTAAACAAACCAGCCGGTGTAATTGTTAACTTTGATGCCGATTCTGTTTGCGATATAAATTATTTAATTGAAGTTGAAAACCATTTTATAAAACAACCGAAAACAAATGGTATTTCCATTTATTTTGAACATCCGGTAGATGGTGAGGAGTTTCCTGCAAATATGTACGAGGCCATTAAATTGTATGAATTGCATTTAAGGTATTATAAACAGGCACTTCAATTTACCGGTTTTCCTTATTATTTTCATACGGTGGGCTCTGCTTTTGCTGTAAAAGCTGATGTGTATTGCAAACAAGGTGGAATGAACAGGCAAAAAGCAGGAGAGGACTTTTATTTTTTACAAAAGATAATTCCTTTAGGAAATTTTTACGAGTTAAACTCAACGCGGGTCATTCCCTCTCTTCGCGTATCAGACAGAGTTCCGTTTGGTACGGGTGCTGCTATGACACATTTAGCAAAACAAGTTATTCCAAAATTTGAAACCTATAATTTTAAGTCTTTTAAAGACTTGAAAAGTTTTATTAATAAAATAGACTCATTCTATAATTTGAAGGAAGAAGAAATTTTAATGATAGTTAATAAATTGCCGGAAAGCATAAAGGATTTTTTAAAAAATAATAATTTCATAAAAGAGGTTCAACGGGCAAAAGACAATAGTTCGACACTAATATCATTTCGTAAACAATTCTTTCAATGGTTTAGTGCTTTTCGTATTATTAAGTTTCTAAATATTTCACATGATAGTTATTATCAAAAAAATGATATTAATATTGAAGCAAAGAATTTACTTGAAAAAATAAAAGTAAAATTTGATGATAAAGAATTAATTAGTATTTATCGGAAATTAGATAAGGGCAGTTTGAAAATGTAGGGTGATTTTCAAATTTATAAATTACTTTTCTTCCACAATGTAAAAAACATCTTCGTTTTTCTTTTTCATTAAATACTCTTCGCGGGCAAATTTCTCCAGATTTTCATTGTTTGTTTTTAGCTCATTAATTCGGTCACGGTCTTGTTCTATATGCTCCTGGTAATACATTTTATCTTTTTCCAATTGTTTCAGGGTATTCATGTCATTTAAACGATCAACCAAATTGTTATTGTCAAAAAAAGAAATCCATAAAACAAATACAAATAGCGTTAGAAAATATTTGTTTTTAATAATCGGAAGAAGTATGTTAACCAATTTTTGCATCGAATTCAATGAATTTATGCAAAATTAAACATTTATTATATAAAACTCGAATATAGATTGGTATTTGGCAGAACGAAAATAATATGTTGTATTTAATATTTGTATGTTAAGACTGGTGCACAGGCTGCACCGTATTTGTAATCTGGTGCTCATTCGTACATGAAGGCTTATTTATTTTATATAAAACACTGTTTATTGTAAAGCATTTATAACTTTATCAGAAATAGCATTTTCTTCGCAAAAACACTTTTCATGTTTTTCTTCCATAAACGGATAATGATATCCTTCGGGTGGCAAAAAACATTCTTTAATAGTTCGGGGCGAAACCCAGCGTAGTAAATTTAAGGCAGAGCCTGCTTTGTCATTTGTGCCCGAACTCCTTGAGCCACCAAACGGTTGCTGACTGACAACTGCACCTGTTGGTTTATCGTTAATATAAAAGTTGCCGGCAGCATTTTTTAACTTTTCAGTAGCCAGTTCAATTGCATAACGGTTTTTTGAAAAAATAGAACCGGTTAAAGCATAAATTGAGGTATTATCAATTAATTCTAAAGTTTCTTCAAACTTATTATCATTATACAGAAAAACGGTTAAAACAGGCCCGAATAATTCTTCTTCCATCGTTATATAATGTGGGTCGGTTGTTAAAATAACTGTAGGTTCAATAAAATAGCCGATTGATTTATTATAATTTCCTCCAAAAATTATTTCTGCTTCCTTATCTTGTTTTGCTTTATCAATATAACCTGCAAGTTTATTAAACGAGCTTTCATCAATTACAGCATTTACAAAATTTTTAAAATCCTCAACGCCACCCATTTCCATAGTATCCATATTCTGTTTTATTTGTTTTTTTATTTCAGGCCACAAACTTTTGGGTATATATGCCCTGGAAGCTGCCGAGCATTTTTGTCCCTGGTATTCAAAAGCGCCTCTTGTGAGGGCTGTTGCTATTTGTGCTGCATTAGCCGAGTGATGCGCTATAACAAAGTTTTTACCACCGGTTTCGCCAACAATTCTTGGATACGATTTATAATTGCTAATATTCTCGCCTATGGTTTTCCAAATATTTTGAAAAACTGCTGTTGAACCTGTAAAATGAATTCCTGCAAAATCTTTATGCGTAAATATTTCTTTGCCTGCAATTGGCCCTGAAACAAAAATTAAATTAATCACACCATCAGGTAATCCGGCTTCTATGAAAATATCCATTAATACTTTGGCAGAATATACTTGTTGGTTCGATACTTTCCAGACAACTGTATTTCCCATCATGGCCGGTGCTGTTGGCAAGTTTCCTGCAATAGATGTAAAATTAAACGGAGAAAGGGCAAATACAAATCCTTCCAATGGCCGTTGTTCTGTCCTGTTCCAAATAAGAGGAGAGGAGTTTGGTTGTTGTGTATAAATTTCACTCATAAACTGCACATTAAAACGCAAAAAATCAGCCATTTCACAAGCAGCATCAATCTCTGCCTGGAAAGCATTTTTCGATTGCCCCAACATTGTGGCTGCATTTATAAGCATACGGTATGGGCCTGCTATCATTCCGGCTGCTTTTAAAAATATGGAAGCACGTTGTTTCCACGACATGTTTGCCCACTTTTCTTTGGCTTCAAGAGATGAATTAATAGCCTCTTTTACATGAATTGCTTCTCCTTTATGATAATATCCTAACAAATGCTTATGCTCATGCGGTGGCCTTATTTCAACTAAGTTATCAGTCTTAATTTCCTTCCCATTAATAATCATTGGTATTTCAATGGTTTTAGAACGTAATTCTTGAAGTGTTTCTAACAGATGAATTCGTTCTTTTGTTCCCGGAGCATAACTTAAAATGGGTTCGTTTTCAGCTGGGGGTGCCTGATATGGATTATTTGAGTTCATTTTTTTACAAAATTTATGGATTATTATTGCAAAAATAGAACTAATTTAGAATAAATCTAAATAAAAATAATATTTTATGAATTATTTAATATCCTTATTATAACCTTGCAGGTTTAATCGTAGAAAATTTACGAACCGAGCTTGCGAATTAAGCGGGTTAATTTTCCGGGTTAACAACTATTCAATAAATACTTATCAATTTATCCACCGGCAATCAAATGTAGTATCATTACTTCATCACCATTTTTTATAAAGCTTTCATCTCTTTTATCCTTTTGAACCAAATTTCCGTTAATTTTGGTAACCAGCATTTTAAAGGTAAAATTCTTATATTTAATAAGTTCAGCAACACTTATTGTGTCAAAAGGTATTTTTTCTTTTCTATTATTTAAAACAATTTCCACTACAATATTTTTATACAAAATTGGTAAATTACTTCCGGTTAATTGTTATTTATAAGTTAAAAAATATATCTAATTAACATTTATGTTGCTTTATAAAGTTAACCCATTTTATTTTTATATGCGCAAAATGATTTGTATGAATTTCAAAAAAACAGTACAGGCAATAGAAAATTTATGTACCCAGCTTGCGTGCTTAATAAAGTTAATTTCCCCAATTAAGTTAAATAACACTCAAATATACCTTCAATATGCACACGTTTGCATATTGATTAAAATCATGCAATAAACTTTATTTAAAACCTTAAAATTTAATACTTTTGTGAACCATTTCTATTAATACTAAAAGAATATAATTATGAATGTTGAAGAACTAATAAAAACGCATAAGCTGATAAAGGAGTTAAAGTATAATATAACACCTTTAGATAAGGGATATACAGATAAAATCTTGTATATAAATTTATCGGATAATACCATTAAGGAAAAAGATGTTGCACCTCAGATGAAAGAAAAATTTATTGGAGGAAAAGGGTATGGCTTAAAATTATTATGGGATGCAACAAAACCGGATACTAAGTGGAACGATCCTGAAAATGAAATTATTATCTCACCGGGTCCAATTGGCGGAATTACACAATATTCAGGTGCAGGAAAATCATTGGTAGTGAGTATTTCACCAACTACTAATTCAGTTATGGATAGTAATGTTGGCGGATTTTTTGGCCCTTATCTTAATTTTTCGGGTTTTGATGCATTAGAATTGCAGGGAAAAGCTGAAAAAGATGTAATTATTGTTATTGATGGTACAAAAGGAACAGTTACTATTGAAGAAGCACCAGAAGAAGCTATTGATAGCCATGTAATAGCAGAACAACTAACAGAAATGTATGCCGATGATGAAAAAGATAAATTTAATGTAGCTGTTGTTTCTGCAGGCCAGGCAGCTGACCATTCATTAATAGGAATGTTAAATTTTAGTTTTTACGATAAAAAACGCAAAGCAATTCGATTAAAGCAAGCCGGAAGAGGTGGTATAGGTACTGTTTTTCGTGATAAAAGAATTAAAGCTTTAGTTGCTAAAATTCCGGGGGTTAAAGGAAACCTTAACAATGTGGTTGATTTAAAAGCCATTATGGAAAGAGGGAAAAGATTCAATAAAGAGATGAAAGAGCTTGACGAATCACAAAACCAAATGCGTTCAAAAGGAACAGCTCATATTACCAACATAATGAACGATTATGATTTGTTGCCTGTAGATAATTTTAAATTTGGCAATCATAAAGATGCTTACAAAATTCATTCTGATATTTACCGCGATAAATTTTTCACCCAGGGCTTACCTGATGGTTGCTGGATTGGTTGCAACATGTCGTGTACAAAAGGAGTTGATAATTATAAACTCAGAACCGGCCCTTATGCAGGAAGTAGTGTTTTAGTTGATGGCCCTGAATATGAAACAACATCTTCACTCGGTTCAATCGCCGGTATTTTTAATCCTGAATGGACTATTGAAGCAAATTTTTATTGCGATACTTATGGAATTTGTACTATTACATGGGGTACTACGTTAGGTTTTATTATGGAATGTTATGAGAATGGTATTTTAAATGAAGAACGAACTGGTGGCTTAAAATTAAATTTTGGCAATGAAGATAATGCCATGGAATTACTACATCAACTGGCTCGTGGTGAGGGATTTGGCAAAGTTGCAGGAATGGGTGTTCGTGCTTTGAAAAAAATGTTTATTGAAAAAGGCTGGGGCGATGCACAATTTTTGCAGGACATTGCTATGGAAAACAAAGGACTGGAATATTCACAGTATGTTTCAAAAGAATCGTTAGCACAGCAAGGGGGGTATGC
Organism: Chlorobiota bacterium; assembly: GCA_013152655.1. Lineage (GTDB taxonomy): Bacteria > Bacteroidota > Bacteroidia > Bacteroidales > B39-G9 > JAADFW01. The sequence goes on along the minus strand of JAADFW010000094.1, from coordinate 8,478 downwards.
TATGACCAACAAAGGCCCGCAACATGACGAAGCATGGCTTATCTTTATGGATATGGTAAACAACCAAATTCCTACTTTTGAAGAAAAAGCAGAAGCATTGCATTATTTCCCGATGTTTAGAACCTGGTTTGGATTAGTTGGCCTTTGCAAATTACCCTGGAATGATGTAGAACCGGAAAACAATGCTGAAGTCGATGAACCAGCTAAAGTTCCTGAACATGTTGACAATTATGTTACTATTTTCAATGCTGTTACTGGAAGTAATATTGATAAAGAAGAGTTAGTTCGTCAATCGGAAAGAGTTTATAATTACCAGCGTATTTTTAATTTAAGAAGAGGTTACGGAACACGCGAACATGATGCACAGCCATATCGCGCTGCAGGCCCTGTTACTGTTGAAGAATATGAATCAAGAGCTGATCGTTACGATAAGCAAATGAAAGAGATTATTGGTATTGACCCCGAAGGTAAATCAGTAGAAGAAAAACTGGTAATTACCAGAAAGCATCGTGAAGAACAGTATGAAAAATTATTAGACGCTGTTTATGTTAGAAGAGGGTGGAATAACAATGGCATTCCAACATTAGAGCATTTGAAAAATCTGGGAATGGATTTGCCAGAATTAATTGAAACAGTAAAACCATATTTATAGACGTATTTAGTACGATTAGATTAAAAAGGCTATTCAAATATGAATAGCCTTTTTTGTAATATCTTAAACCTGCAAGGCCTTACAGGTTTTTATTGATTAACAATTGATTAGGAAAATTTTTACCGGTTAGTCAGGATTTGTAATCCTGATTTAGTTATAATATTCGGGGATTATAAACAAAGCTAAGATAATAAAGCCACACGTCACAAACCTGCGGCAATTAGAGTCAAACACTATACTCAAAAATGATTAAGTTATTTCTTCTAAATAAACTATAGAAAGTTTATGTTTTTAAATCATTTCAAAATTTCGTTTCACTTTAAAAAATTTATCTGCTATTATTTGTTGAATTTTTTCTCTTTCAGGAAAATCTTTTTGTAAAAATTCAATCGTTGAATTATTTCCAATTTTATCAATCATTTCCGGATTTTTAACAACTTGTCTAATAAAGTCAAATGATAAACCTACATTTCTATTTACTGTTTCTTTATTTGTCATTTTTTAATCTTTTTAATATATCTATTTCTATAAAAATCCCATCGGTCTTTTAAATCTTGTTCAGCATATGATAATGCTGTTTCAAGCTTGTCAAATTCTATCACTTGTTTCTCTTTATCTCCATTTGGAAACAAAACATCTCTGTGAAAAAAGCCGTGTTTACAATCATATCTAACTATTGCATTCCATTTTCCTTTAATTAATGTTTCATACTGAACAACTATATCAACAACTTCTCCATTATTAACATTAATTCTCATTCTTATTCGCTCATTACTATATTTGTCCAAATATTTTATAAATTCTTTCTTTCCCAAGGTGTTAATAATTAAGTCTGTTAACAAATGTACAATTATTTTGTAATCTATTTCGTATTTTTTTCGAAATCTGATATGAATTTTTAACCCGAAAAATTAACTCCGTTGGGCTTGCGAGTTCAGTTCATCAATTTTATACGGGGTATTATTTAGTTTAATTCTTAGTTTTTTTAAAACATTTTTCTACTTTTAGATTAATATTAAAAACAGGAATTATGTTCAACAAATCTCTTATTTTCAAACTTATTATAAGTTTAGTATTAGTTGCATTATTTTATAATACTAATAATCAGGTTTATTCGCAAGAAGCAAAAAAAGGATTTCTTGATTTAAGTAAATGGAATTTTAAACAAAACGGCTATACAAATCTTGATGGAGAATGGGAATTTTATTGGATGCAAATTATAGATTCATCCAATATTAATAAATCGGAAATAACCGGTTATTTTGAAATTCCCGGCCTTTGGAATAATAAAATAATTGATAGTGTTAAAGTTAATGGAAATGGTTATGCTACGTTTAGGTTAAAAGTAAAATTAAACAATTTAAAGCCCGTAGCTTTTAAGATAGGAAGAGTTGAAACTGCCTATAAGCTAATTATTAACAACAAATTGGTTAAAGAAATTGGAAAGGTTGGCAAGTCTTCTGATAAAATGCAGGCAGCATGGTTGCCTTCCATTATTAATTATTTGCCTGATACCACTCTGCTTGAAATTATAATGCAAGTCAGCAATTTTAAGCACCGAAAGGGTGGAATATCAAGTAGTATTCTTATAGGAAAACCCAATCAGATTTTTAAAGAAGAGGAGCGTATGATTGGTTTTGATTTGTTTTTGCTGGGTGTTTTATTAATTATGGCATTGTATCATTTTGCGCTTTATGTTTTAAGAAGGAGTGAAGTTTCAACTTTTTACTTTGGCATGGTTTGTTTGTTAACAAGTATGCATTTAATTTCTAATGGCCAATTTTTATTGGCAAAAATGTATCCTGATATTTCATGGGAGCTATTGGTGAAAATAAACTTTATAGGAAACTATTTGCGCGTTCCAATGTTTGCACTATTTCTTGGTTCGTTATTTAAAAAAGAAATTTCAAAAAAATTCAATTATGTTTTTACCGGTTTAATAGGTCTTTTGGTATTAAGTGTAGTTTTTACACCAGCAAGAATTTATTCGCATACCTTAAATGCATTTGCAATTTTATCGTTAATTGCTATTGTTTATTTAATTACCGGTTTATTTAAAGCCACTTTTAGAAATCAGCGAGAAGCATTATTTTCAATTGCCGGTACTTTTATTTTATTACTTACTGCCATAAATGATATATTGTACGATAACCTGATTATAAAAACAATGTACCTGGTACCGTTTGGTATTTTTATTTTTATTTTTTTCCAATCGTTTATGCTTTCTTTTCGTTCGTCAAAGGCATTTAATTATGTTGAAAATCTTACTAAACGATTAATTTCTCTTGATAAAATTAAAGACCAATTTTTGGCAAATACAGGCTATGATTTGCATAAGCCTTTGCAAATAATGGCAGAAAATGTGAATGCAAAAAAAGGGTATCTAATAATTCCCCGTAACGATAAATGGATAGTAGCTGTTAGTTTTCCGTTGAGTAAAAATGCAGACGATAAACAAATTGAATTAATAGGTGGAAATACAAAAAATCCCTATTTATCTGATATCATTATTCGTTATGTAATTCAAACAAAACAAAATGTAATTTCGGAAAATGCATCGGAAGATTCTCGGTTTTCAAACGATCCGTATTGTAGTAAGACAAAACCGGGCTCATTGCTATGTTTGCCACTTATTTACAGAGATGATTTAAAAGGTATTTTATATTTTGAAAACCCCAAATCCGGTATTTTTACAAAAGAACGATTGAAAATTGCTGATTTACTGACTTCACAGGTTGCCATGCTTATTGACAATGCATCTATTTACTGGCAACTTGAAAACATGAATAAAAACCTGGAAATAAAAGTTAAGGAAAGAACCAGCGAAATTGAACAGCAAAAAGAGGAAATTCTAACTATTAATGAAGAACTTCAACAACAAAAGGAACAATTGATTGAAGCATTTGACGAAATTCAGATTAAAAACAGGGATATTACCGATTCAATAAATTATGCAAAACGAATTCAAAATGCCATATTACCGCCTGAAGAATATATGAAGAGCATCGTTCCGGATTCATTTGTATTTTATCAACCCAGAGATATTTTAAGTGGAGATTTTTATTGGATGGAAAAATATACTTTTCCGACAGGTTCGCAGTTGTTAGCCGATTCAAAACCGGAATTTATTATTGCAGCGGCAGTTGATTGTACCGGCCATGGCGTTCCGGGTGCACTTATTTCAATTATGGGAAACAATTTATTAAATAATATTATTAATGAATTTAAATACACAAGGCCGGGAGATATTTTAAATATTATGCAAAAAGGAGTACAGAAATATTTGCATCAGGATGGAGAGCGAACCAGTACTCGTGACGGCATGGATATAGCTTTAATAAGTTATGAAAAAAGCAGGCAAATGTTGCAATTTGCCGGCGCAAAAAATCCGCTTTATCTAATAAGAAATAATGAGTTGCAAATAATTAAAGGAGACAGGCACTCTGTAGGCGGAGTAATTAAGCGCATTATCAAAGAATTTACCAACCATGAAATAAAAATTGAAAAGGGTGATGTAATATACTTATTCTCAGATGGTTTTGCCGATCAGTTTGGTGGCCCTAAAAATTGGAAATTTACTTACAAATCGTTTAAAGAATTGTTGCTTGAAATACACCAATTGGAAATGGAAAAACAAAAAGAATTATTAGTAGATACATTTAGTAAATGGAAAGGTAAAGGTAAACAGGTTGATGATGTATTAGTAATGGGAATGAAATTCAATTAAATGTTTTTGTTACTAAAAAAAAGTTAGTTTTAGAATCCTGCCTTGCGGGCAAACAGGTGTAATTCAAAACTAACTTTGTGAATATTACTAAAATTGGAGAATACGTTTTGAAATCGATTAAATTAGTATTAATTCTATTTGCAATAGTATTATCTGGCAAAGGATATTCTCAGTTAGCAGAAAAACTTTATGTAGAATTAAATGTAATGAAATATGCGAAAAATTTAGGATTATTTACTTCTGAATATTATAAAAATGAATTTTCTTATTTAAATGGATTTAATATTGGTTATGAATTTTTGCCAAAACTAAATTTTTCATTGGGAGTCAGGAATTTTACTACAACAGTAAATTTAAATGGAGGTTTTTCAGGAGAAACAACTAATATAAATGGCATGGAATTTAATATGGGTTGTGAATATGCAAGTTCTGAAAAGAAATTATACTTGAGCTATAAAGTTGATTTTTTTGGAGAATTCTCCAAACTTAAAGGTACTTTTTGGAACGATTATCCTCCAACTTATGAAATAAACAATTATAGAAACTTTTATGGGCTTGCACCAAAAATAAAAGTTAATTTTAGATTAATTGACAAGGTGAATATAGTTCTAAGCAGTGGGTTTCGGCTTGGCTATGTAAAAATGATTGGAATTGAATTAACAAATCCCCAAATGGAGCTATATCATAATCAAAAATATTGGTTGTATTATTTTGTGCCATTAAATGCACTATCAATAAAATTTATACTATAATTAGTCTGTAAATTATTTACTATAAATTCAATACAGATTTGAGAAAACTTATGTGTTTTCCGGGTTAAGCAGCTATAATAGTTTTTCCCTTTTTAATTTTTTCATCATCTCTTTTAATTCAGAAATGGCATTAGTTATAGATTTTGCCGAAACAGTTGCCCCCGAAATTGCTTGTATATTGTTCCCGTATGTGTAATTTTCATTTTTAATTTGTACAAACTGCTTTAACCAATTCTTACTACATATTTCATAACCATATTCCGATTCGTAATCTAAAATTGTAACATTTATAATTTCAAAATTAGTATTGAAAAACAGTGCGAAACTAAAGTTGTCGCTCAATAAAAAGTCCTGTTTGTTTTTACCCGAATGACTTAATTCATCGGGTGCTTTACAACCGCCATTTCTGCAACCACTGGCACTGCTTATAATTAAATATCCGTTAACATTCGAATTATGTTTAAGTTTATAAATGTTCATAGCAAAATTTTGTGTCGAGTAATTTTCGTAAATAGTAAGTGGTATATTTATTTCTTCTTTTTCAGAATTTTTTAAATTCCAAAGCCGATAAATAATTCTATCAATCTTTTTACTATTTACTAATTTACTGTTCAAGGGAATATTAGGCATCCAACCCATTAAAATTATTGTACAAAATAGAAATAAGTATTTCATCCTGGTTTTAGTTTATATTTGTGAATTTGTGTATTCTATCAGGTTTATTTTAGAAATTGACTTATTAAAACGAAAAGCCTAAGCCAACATTAACAGTATAATTTGCATAATTAGCATCGTTGCCGTTTTTTACAAATTGAATATCAGTCTTAATCATGGCTAACGGAGTAATTTTATAACCAATACCCATAGTAATTTGGCTAACTTTATACGCCTTATTTCTTAAAGTATTTCTTTCTACTTTTTTATGCGTATTAATTTGTGTAAATCTTATAAATGGTATTAATTCACTATCATCTTTAGTTTTCAACTTTAATAAATTATAGCCTAATTCTGCATAATAACCCGTCATAGCCGAGCCAAGGTCATTACCTGTAAATGCATTGTAATTGTATGAATTAGAGATATTCACAAAACTATATTGTCCGCGTACATACAAATTCTTCAATTTATATTGCATACTGCCTGTAAACATCTGTATTCCTACAATACTGCTGTCAGCCCTGGCAACTAATTCAGTATTAGCTTTGTTTAAATTATTAAATAATTCCGATTCTGTTTTGCCAATAAATGCTGATATATTAAGTTTCAATTGCGGAACACCGAAATAACTAACTTTACCGGCAAAATTTGGACTGGTCATAATTGATTCAGCTCCTTTTTGCCTTGCTTTTCTAAATCCGTTTGTTCCATTTAATGTACCTGCTCCTGTATAACTGTTAAAGCCGTTTACTAAAAATAATTGGTAATTTATTGAAGCACTTGTTATTAAACCGGTTATTCCAACTCCAATTTCACGCCATGTACTGGGTATAATTATTTTATCGGTTAACGGACGAAGAACCCCATTAAATGTATTGGGCTCATGGTATTCGTTTATTATTCCCATAGGTACTAAAATTAAGCCACCCCTTATATTCAATAGATTTGAAAACCGATAATTTAAATAAGCTTGCTCTACATAAACTTCGCTTACATGTTCCAATTCAATTTCAGTGAAAAGTCTTAATTTTTGATTAAACTTATAATTCATTATTACAATTAATCGATGAATATCAAGAACAGCATTATTCATTTCATTTCTGCCAAATGATTTTGAAGCATCTATTTGTCCATATCCTCCAATTGCTAAACGATTGGGTTGTGTAATTTTTGCAGGGCCTGTTTCTGAAGAAAATAAATTATTGCCTGATAATATATTGAATAATAAAATTAAATTTACTTTGATAAACAGATTTATGCTTTTCATTTTAACTGTGATTTACGGTTATTTAGACTAAATTAGAATAACAAAAGTAGAGGGTAGTGAAATATTACACAATACCAATATGTTGGTATTTTAAAATTTCTGTTAATTTTGCGAAATGAAAAATATTTCATATCGCATTGTAATTTTAATTGAGTTTTATTAAATCCAAAATCAATTTTTTATAATAATTTATTGAAATATAATAAGTTAAAGAAGAAATATGATATTATTTGAAGAAGCATTACAAATTGTTCTGAGCCAGGCTTATGAATTTGGAACAGAATACGTTGATATTAAACAAGCTCCGGGTAGAATATTGGCTACCGATGTTATTTCCGACTTAAATATGCCACCGTTTGATAAGTCGGCAATGGATGGATATGCCTGCAAAAAGGAAGATATTACTAATGAATTAGAAGTAATTGAAACCATTAGGGCAGGTAGCGTTCCAAGAGAGACAATAAGGAAAAATCAATGTGCAAAAATAATGACAGGCGGTATGCTTCCTGAAGGTGCTGATTGTGTTATAGTTGTAGAAAATGTAGAGGAATTGCCGGGAAACAAAATTAGATATAAAAAAACCAACACAGGATTAAATATTTGTTACCTCGGTGAAGATGTAAAAAAAGGCAATATTGTTCTTAAAAAAGGAACATTATTAAAACCTCAGCATATTGCTATACTTGCATCGGTTGGAGTTGATAAGCCCGAAGTTTTCAAAAAACCTTTAGTAACTATACTTTCAACAGGAAGTGAATTGGTTGAGCCTGCAAGTAAGCCAGGTATTTCTCAAATTCGAAACAGTAACGGTTACCAGTTATTTGGCCAGGCGTTAACGGTTGGTGTTTCTGCCAATTATGGAGGTATTGTACTTGATACAAAGCAGGAAACTTATGCTAAAATAAGCAATGCACTTACCAATTCTGATATATTAATTTTAACAGGTGGTGTTTCAATGGGTGAATTCGATTTTGTGCCCGAAATACTTCAACAATTAAAAGCAAACGTTTATTTTAAAAAAGTTGCCGTACAACCCGGTAAACCGGTAGTTTTTGCTCAAATAAGAGATAAATTTATTTTTGCCCTTCCCGGAAATCCTGTTTCTTCATTTACTTCTTTTGAACTATTTGTAAAACCGTTTTTATTTAAATTAATGGGGCATAATTATAAGCCATTGGTCATAAAACTCCCTTTTGGCTCCAACTTTAAACGAAAAAAAGTAGATAGAAAAAAATGGATTCCTGTTGTCATTAATGAAAAAAATATTGTAATGCCGTTGGAGTATCATGGTTCAGCACATATTTATTCTTTTGAGAAAGCTATAGGAATTATTAATATAAATATTGGAAAAGCAGAAATTAAAAAAGGAGAATTAGTAGATGTTAGACAGATTTAACAGGAATATAAATTATTTAAGAATTTC
>JAADFW010000093.1 GCA_013152655.1 Chlorobiota bacterium | reverse complement strand
AGAAAACTTACTACTTGGCCTTTTATTGCAAAGACTATATTAATTATTACTCTGGACAGTATAGAGTTGAAATTCCTGAAGCCTATGAATTGATTAAAACATATACGAAAAATCCGGAAATAAATATTGATTCACTTTAAAATCAGATTTTAAATTGGAGTTGTATTCAACAAAATTTGGAAGAAAACAGTAGTAACTTATAAAATATTAAGTTTTGAAAAAAGAAATTATTATTGGAATTGTTTTATCGTTAGTGGTAATTGTAATCATTCATATTACCTTATTTGAAACTATTAAACATTATACTTATAAAGCTGATTTGTCACTAACCGATTCTTTAGAACAACAACCGGTTATTCCAAAAATATACGGATTTCCGGCCGATTCGTTTAAAATTAAGCATGGTAAAATACGCTGGAACCAACCTCTTTCAACACTTTTATTGAAAAATCATGTTAGTCCTTCTGTGATAGACAAATTAGTGCAAAAAGCAAAAGGTGTTTTTGATTTAAGAAAAATACGGGCAAGAAATAAGTATTTGATTTTAAAAAGTCCTGACAGCCTTGAAAGGCCGGAGTATTTTATTTACGATCATTCAAAAACAGAATATGTTGTTTTTAGCCTTTCCGACAGTATTTGGGTAAAAAAACATAAACGTAAAGTTGCCAGTGTTAGAAAATATACTTCGGCAACTATTGAGAGTTCATTATGGAACGCAATGATTGATAATAATTTGAATCCTGTTTTGGCTAATGAATTATCCGATATTTTTGCATGGACTATTGATTTTTTCGGCTTGCAAAAGGGTGATTATTTTACAGCTATTTACGACGAGGAATTTGTTGATACGGTTTCTATTGGTATAGGTGTTATTTATGCTGTTAGGTTTAATCATATGGGTGAAGATTATTATGCTTTTCAATTTGTGCAAGATAGTACTATTAGCTATTTTGATGAAAATGGAAACAGTTTGCGAAAAACATTTTTAAAAGCTCCTTTGCGTTTTAACCGAATTAGTTCTCATTTTTCGTATAGCCGTTTACATCCAATTTTAAAAATAAGAAGGCCTCATACAGGTATAGATTATGCTGCTCCCACAGGAACTCCTGTTCATACAATTGGAGACGGAATTGTGATTCAAAAAAAATATACTAAACAAGGCGGGCGAATGATTAAAATTAAACACAACAGCATTTATATTACCGGATATATGCACTTTTCTGCTTTTGCCAAAGGAATAAAAGTAGGTACGCACGTTAAACAAGGCCAATTAATTGGTTATGTTGGAAAATCGGGACTGGCAACAGGCCCGCATCTTGATTTCAGGTTTTGGAAAAACGGAGTTCCGGTTGATCCGTTAAAAGTTAAAGCTCCTCCGGTTGAACCAATTATTGAGCAAAATATGGAAGCATATAATAAAGTGGTTAAGCATTGGGCACGACAATTAAGCACGTATAGTAAATTTCCTGTTAATCTTGAAGTTTTGAAAAACGATACAATTGTTAATCACTAAATTATACAATACAGCTATCCAATAAGCATTATAATATACCCAAATAACCCTTTTGTTTTTGTTCCTGAAATTAAAAAGAAAAAAGAAGGGAAAATATTTTATTATTTGAAATATTTTATTATTGCTGTAACCCCTTATTGCAAACGATTTCGGTAAGTTTTATGATAATTGTCATAAAAAAACGACGGTTTTTTAACATAATTTTTGCAACATAAATGAAATAATTGCGTTAAATTTACTGTATAAAGAATCAATAGTTTTTAAATAATTGATTTTCAGTTCTTTAAAATATTTTAAAAAAATGTAATTTTTTATTAAATATATTTGGAATATTTAATAATAAAGTTCATATTTGCGCTCCCAAAATAAAGGGAATGATAATAAAGAGAATTTTATAATATAATAGTAATTTTTTCATAATAGATTTTTTGGTTAATAGTTAATTTGTTGGTTAATTAGATTAGGTTAATAGTAAATGAAAAGGCAGTGTGAAAACACTGCCTTTTTATTTTTATGGTAATTTTTTGAATTATTTTAATCAACCCATTCTGCTATAAATAAATTAGTATCATGTGTTCCGTTATTATTTCGGTTTGAAGAAAAAACAAGATATTTCCCACTATAAGAAAAAACCGGAAATGCATCAAAAACTCCATCATAAGTAACTCTTTTTAAGTCTGTACCATCTGCATTTATTGCATATAAGTTAAAAGGGAATCCTTTTTTACTTGCATGATTTGAAGAAAAAAGAATTTTTTTATCATCAACGGTAAAAAACGGACACCAATTTGCATTTCCCAAATGTGTAATTTGCTTTAAATTACTGCCATCAACATTGCAAGTATATATTTCCATTTCGGTAGGTTTAACCAATCCTTCTGCAAGCAAATCTTTATATTCTTTAATTATATTCTTTAATTTCATCTTCGGTTTTTGGCCTTGAAGAGCGGAAAACAAGTTTTTTACCGTCGTGCGAAAAGAAAGCACCACCATCGTATCCTAATTCAAAAGTTATTTGTTTAACATCAGTTCCATCTAAATTCATAGTATAAAGTTCCAAATCGCCCGAACGCATTGAGGTAAAAACAATTTTATCTCCTTTGGGCGAAACAGTTGCTTCTGCATCGTAACCGGGTTCATTGGTCAGTTGTTTTAAAATATTACCGTTAAGGTCTGCAACAAATATGTCAAAGCTTTCATAAACAGGCCAAACATATTTACCATCTTCTCTTTTCGGTGGAACTGGCGGACAATCGTCAGATACTAAGTGTGTTGAAGCATATAAAATAGTAGTATCGCCCGGCAGAAAATAGGAACATGTTGTTCTGCCTTTTCCTGTACTTAGCATTTTAGGAGGAACTTCTCCCATATTACTCTTGCCTCGCTTTGTATAAAAAATCTGGTCGCAAGTGGCATTCCAATCCTTATTTGTTGCTTGAAAAACCAGCATACTATCGTTAAAACTCCAGTAAGCTTCGGCATTATCGCCTTTCCAGGTTAATTGTCTTATATTTTTTAGATGTGTTTCTTCAGGATAACTTATTTGTGAAAGTTTTGTAGCTCCTGTATCTCCGTCGCTTTGATTTTTAGTTTTGTTTTTACAGGCTGTGAGCCACATAGTTAGTACTATAAAAACAGATAAAGTAGTTTTCATTAATTTTATTTTAGTTATTTTTTTTTATAATCGCAATAATAAGGAATAAATTAAAATGACAAGCTTATAATTTTTAAAATTCAGTATAAATTAAAATAATTGACTAATCAGTTTTACTTTTGTCAGAGTTATGCCTAACTCAGGTTGTTAATGTATAAAGTATTCCGCCATTTACTTTAAGCCTAAAAACTAAAATCAAACAATACGAAAACCAATAATTAAGATATCATCTACTTGTTCATGTTTTCCTTTCCAGTTATCATAGGTTTTTTCTAATATTTCTTTTTGGGTTTTCATGGGTTTTTGATGAATATCAAGCAATATTTTTTTAAAGTTTTTAGCCAAAAATTTAATGTTTTTTTCACCACCAAATTGATCAGCAAAACCATCTGAAAATATGTAGTATGTATCTCCTTTTTTAAATTTTATTTCATGGTTTGTAAAGCTCTCTTTTTCTTTTGCATAAATTCCGATAGGCATTTTATCTGCTTTTGTTTCAATAAATTCATTATTTCTAAATTGGTATAATGAGTTGTATGCTCCTGAATATTGCATTATATTATTTTCAAAATCTAAAATACATAAGGCGATATCCATTCCGTCTTTTGCTTCTCCTTCTTTACCAGTTTGCGATAGTGTTGACTTAACATTATTTCGCAACTGATTTAATATTTCGTCGGCATGTAAAATAGATTGTTTATTAACTATTTCGTTAAGAAATGAAATTCCGAGCATACTCATAAAGGCACCGGGAACACCATGGCCTGTGCAATCTGCTGCCACTAAAATTGCTTTATTATCTTTTTTTGACATCCAATAAAAATCGCCACTTACAATATCACGGGGTTTGTAAATAATAAAATTTTCGGGAAGCACATAATTCACTAATTCAACGGGAGGCAATACTGCTTTTTGTATTCTGGAAGCATATTCAATACTTCGTGTAATACTTTGTTTTTGTTCCATTATTTTTTCTTGCTGCTTTACTCTTTCAGTAATATCAGAACCATATATCTGGCAAACTTCCAATTTGGATAACCCACGTAAAATAAATCTGAAAATCTTATCATTTATAGTATCGGTTATTGTTGTTATTCTGGACTGGTTGATAAATTCAGCAATATCAATACTGTTTAGTTCTTCAATCACATCTTTAATATTACTCTGTTCAAGGGTTTCAACTTGAAAGGCTTCATTTGCTGCCGGATTTGATTGTAATATTAATCCATCTTTGTTAAAACGGAAAACAGGTTCAGGGTTTAACTGGGCAAAAAGTGCCATATTCTGGGCTTCTTCTTCTGCTTTTCTCCTTTCGGTAATATCAGAACCATATATTTGGCATATAGAAAATTCTGAAATTCCTCTTATCATAAAACGGTAAACATGATTGCCAACAGCATGTGTTACTTTTTCTATTGAAGAATTATCGATAAACTCGGCTATATTAATATTTTTTAGTTCGGGTAATATTTTAACTATATTTATTCCGGTCAGCGATTCTTCACAAAATGCTTCCTCTGCTGCCGGATTTGATTCAACAATTATCCCTTTTTTGTCAAAACGCAAAACAGGTTCAGGATTCAAGCGGGCAAACATTGCCATAGAATTCATTTTTTTCTTGGCTTCTTTTTGTTCTGTAATATCTTCTTTTACAGCCAGATAGCTTGTTATCTCACCGTCCTTATTTTTTACCGGACTAATTGTTGCCAGTTCCCAATAAAAACTCCCGTCTTTTTTCTTATTATAAAACTCTCCTTTCCATACGTTTCCATTTTTTATGGTTTCCCACATTTGGCCATATTTTTCCTTTGTTGTTTTTCCTGATTTTAAAAAACGCGGATTTTTTCCTATTACATCGCTTATACTATATCCGGTTTGTTTAGTAAAAGCATGATTAATAAATTCAATATTTCCTCTGATGTCGGTTACCATTATTGAATTAAATGATTGTTCGATAGCAGCAATATATTTAGCATTTTCTTTTTGTGTTTTTAGCAATTCAGAAATATCTGCTCCATAAAGTTGGCACACGTTTAAGTGTTTTATTCCCCGTATTTCAAATCGTAGTAATTTATCATCTTTTGATTCAATAAAATTTAGAATTTTTTCAGTTTTGATAATTTCAGGAATATCTATTTCCTTAAAACCATTAATAAGGGTCTTAATATTTTGCCCGGCCAAAGTAGTATTGTAAATTAAGTCTGCTGCCGGGTTTGATTCCTGAATTTTTCCTGTTTCATCAATTCTCATTACCGGTGCCGGATTAAGTTCAACAAACAAAGCTCTTGACTTAAGCTCTTCTTCCATACGCTTTATTTCGGCACTCCCTTTTTTTGATATTTTCCAGTTTGTTGCTACTCCACAATTTGAACATTCCGGAATAATTTCACCTTTTTTTAAATTTATTTCTGAAGCATGGCAGGTATGGCATTCTAAGTGAGCATCAATCATAGACAACTCTCCGGGAATAAAGTTTCGTTTTGCTAAAACAGAAGAGTAAGTACTCACTAAATACGGAACAATAAATGTTAAGCCTAATTTTAAGTAATTTATGTGGTTAAACTGAAGATGAATTAGCTGGTGTCCCTGGTTTATAATATTAAGTATTATACCAACAACCATGGCCATATAAAGAGCTCTAAAAAATACTTTTCTCTCAAAAGCACTTTTAAAATCGTTAATAAGACGTTGTTTCATAATTTATTCGGAACTTTAATTTTTGGAATATTTACCAATGCAAGTTAAGTAAGTTATTGAAAAATAACAGAATTCATGCTGAAATTATAGTTAAATTAACTATACAATAAGCCGCATGATTTTCTTAAAATTACTTAATTGTGCTATGTGAGGGTACGGATTAATAATTTGATTAAAAAAATTTCTTCAAAATATCTCCAACCTTTTTAACAAATACAATTTTAATTTTATATTTCGTAAAATCAATCCCCTTTTTATTGTATTCGGAAATAACAATATAACTAAACCCTAATTTTTCAGCTTCTTTTATTCGCTGTTCAATCCTGTTTACAGGCCTTATTTCTCCGGCTAATCCAACTTCGCCTGAAAAACAAACATCTTTTCCAATTAAAACATCTTGGTTTGAAGAAAGAATTGCACAAATTACAGACAGGTCAATAGCCGGGTCGTTCACTTTTATTCCGCCTGCTATATTTAAGAAAACATCTTTGGTAGCTAACCGGAATCCTGCTCTTTTTTCTAAAACAGCTAATAGCATATTCAATCTTCGTAAATCAAACCCGGTTGATGATCGTTGTGGTGTTCCATAAGCTGCAGAGCTAACAAGCGCTTGTATTTCAATTAAAAAAGGGCGTATTCCTTCAATAGCCGACGAAATGGCAACGCCACTTAGCTGAACGTCAAAATTAGAAAGTAATAATTCAGAAGGGTTTGAAACTTCACGCAAGCCGGTATTTTGCATTTCGTATATTCCTAATTCTGAAGTGGAGCCATAACGATTTTTTACAGAACGTAGAATTCGGTACATGTGATTTTGGTCGCCTTCAAATTGCAAAACAGTATCTACAACATGCTCTAAAATTTTAGGGCCTGCAATAGAACCGTCTTTTGTAATATGTCCTATTAAAAGTACAGGAACAGCAGTAGTTTTAGCATATTGAAGAATTTGATTGGTACATTCTCTAATTTGAGAAATACTTCCGGGTGAAGATTCAATTTTTTCAGTATGTAAAGTTTGTATTGAATCAATTATTATAATATTTGGCTTAATGGAGGCAAGATGAATAAAAATAGTTTCAAGCTGTGTTTCAGGCAAAATTGTACAATTATCCGAATCAGGGTTTAAACGTGCAGCCCGCATTTTTATTTGTTGAAGGCTTTCTTCACCGGTAATATAAAGAACTTCAATATTATTCATTGCCAAAGCAACTTGAAGAAGCAGCGTTGATTTGCCAATTCCGGGTTCACCACCAATTAATACCAACGATCCGGGAACTAATCCTCCTCCGAGAACACGGTTAAATTCATTATTTAAAGTAGAAATTCTTTTTTCTTCAGCAAGGTCTATGTCGGCTATTCTATGAGCTACGCTTTTATCAGGAGTAAATGCTGATACACCCGAACGCGAATTTGTTTTTTGTTCAATTTCTTCAACGTAAGTATTCCATTCACCGCAAGCAGGGCATTTACCTATCCATTTTGAAGATTTTGAACCGCATTGCTGGCATACAAAAATTGACTTGGGTTTGGCCATGTAATGGTTTATTGACTTCTAATAAATTCAATATATTTAAAAGTTGCTCCGGTAGAACCATCTCCGTTTGAAACACGTTGTAGTTTTAACATGTCTGTTTTCAATACATCTATTCTATATTTGCCATCGTCACAATTTGAATAATGAAAATTTTCATAAGGAAGCGAATCAGGGTCGGGGCACAATCCCTTTATTTCAACAAAATATTCTAAAACATTTGAGGTAATTGTGTAATCCGCAGAATCTGTTATAGTTGTGTCTCTTGAAATATAAAGGCGATTTCCATCATAAAACGACCATTTTTCAGTATAGTTGGTAGTAGTTAGCGGAACAACTTCCCAAATACCTATAATGTTTCTTTCTTTTGATGTGGAGCAACCCCAAAAAGAAAAGGAAATAAAAATGGAAACAAATAATATTAAAAAGGTATAATTTTTTTTCTTATTCATTGTTAATTTATGTTTGAGCATCAATAACTAAGTTAGTTATAAAAAATTTCAATTAGGAGCAAAGCTAATAAAAATGAAATACTTAACGAAAAACTTTTTTTAAACTAACTTGTTTTATTGATTAATTCCTTGATTTAAAATATGGGTTGTAGAATAACCTTTAATAAAATCAATAGTTTTTACTTCTCCGCCATATTTTTTTAATATATCGTAACCAACAATTTCTTCAGGTTGATAATCGCTTCCTTTAACTAATATAGAAGGTTTAATTAATTTAATAAGGTTATAAGGTGTTTCTTCATCAAATAAAACAACAATACTTACAAAAGATAACGATGCTAATATTAATGCACGTGATTCCTGATCTTGAACCGGCCTGTTTTTGCCTTTAAGTTTTCTTACCGAATCATCCGTATTTAAGCCAATAATCAGAATGTCACCTAATTCTGAAGCTTTAGTTAAATATTCTATATGGCCTCTATGTAAAATATCGAAGCAGCCATTAGTAAATACAACACGTTTATTTTTAAATTTCCAGTTACTAAGCAAAAAGGGTAATTCCTCAATGGTTTTTATTTTTTCTTTAATAAGGTTTAATCTGTTAATTTTCATCCTGTTACAAAACGTTAGTAAAATTTATTTAGCGATTCGTTTTCGTTTAAAGAATAATATTAATAATGAAGTAATACCCATTATTATAACAAATAATGCTTGCGATTCATGAACAATAGTGGCAAAAGCAATTCCACTTTCTTTTGATATTCCATATAAGGATAAGCCAAGAGATATAAAATAGTGGTACGAACCAATGCCTCCCGGTGCAGGCAATGACATTCCTATACCGCCAACAATAGTTAAAAATAACCCGTCAATTGGCTTTAATCCTGAAGTTGCCTCAAGGCTGAAAAAAACCAGGTATGTCATAAAAAAATACATAACCCAAATTATAATTGTATGCATGATGTAATAGCGCCTTTTCTTCATGTGGATAATTGTCTTAAACCCGGACATAACGCCATAAAGCAATAATTTAAATTTTCGAATAGACCTTAATCTTCCAATTTTTTGTCGGTATAAAAAGAAAAATAAAATGAAAAGAAAAACAACAGAATATACAATTATTGCAGTTAAAGAAAAAGTGAATAATGACTGGAATTTTCTATAAAAAGGAGAGAAGATATATTCTTTAAGAAATGCACCAAACACATTAATTTCAATTACAAAAACAAAAATCAATAAAAAGAGCAGAACAATTAAATCGGAAGCCCGTTCAATTAAAACTGTTCCGAAAAGCTTGTTCACCGGTATTTTTTCACTTTTATTTAATGAACCACAACGTACTAACTCACCTAACCGGGGAAATGCAATGTTAGCAAAATAGCCAACCATTAATGCATGGTAGGTGTTTGATGTTTTTGGATTAAAACCCATTGGCTCAATGAGTAACTTCCAACGTAATGCCCTGCTAACATAGGCTATAAAAGCAGCAATAATTGATAATAAAACCCAAAAATAATTTGCACTTGTAAAAGCTTCTTTTACTTTTTTCAGGTCAACTCCTTTAAAAGCGTAATAAAGAAGTAAAATGGCAATTAAAAGAAAGAAAAAATATTTAAGTGATTTTAGAAAGATATTTTTCAAATGTGTTAGATTAAACTATTTGTGTTTGTGTCAGGGAAAATAAATATTGGTTTAAATTTTTTAGCTTCATTATAATCAATACTTGCATAAGAAATTATTATTACAATATCGCCAACAGCAGCTTTACGAGATGCAGGCCCGTTTAAACAGATCATACCCGAACCCCTTTCTCCTTTTATTACATAAGTTTCAAGCCTTTCTCCATTGTTGAGGTTAACAACTTGAACTTTTTCATTTTCAATAATATCAGCGGCATTCATCAAATCTTCATCAATAGTTATACTACCTACATACTGTAAATTTGATTCGGTAATTTTAACCATGTGAATTTTTGACTTAACAACTTCTATATTCATACTTTTGTGTTTAATGGAATTATTAAGGGCAAAATTACAAATTTTATAACGATAATATTATGCTGTTCTTATAATATTCTGTTTATTATTAAATATTTAACTTATATATTACTACCGGAAACAAGTTTTTGGTTAAAATAGAATATTATCAATCAGTCTTACATTTCCTGTTTTAACAGCAATACAACCCACGCTCTGCGTTTTATCATCCCAGTTTTGAATTTGCAACAATTCAGTATCATCAACAATTTCAAAGTATTCAACTTCTAAATTTGGGTCTTTGTTAACAGTATTAACAACCCAATTTTTTGTTTCTTCAACGGAATGATTTTTTGCAAAATTTCTCGATTCGAATAATGTTTGCGATATTCTAGAGGCACTTTTTCTTTCTTCATTTTTTAAAAGAACGTTTCTTGAACTCATTGCCAATCCATCTTTTTCACGAACAATGGGGCATGGAATAATATCAATATGCATATCTAAAATTTGCACTAACTTTTTAATAATAGCTAATTGCTGAAAATCTTTTAAGCCAAAATAAGCTTTGCTGGGTTTAACTATTTTGAATAATCTGCTAACAACCTGAGCTACACCATTAAAATGGCCTGGCCTGTATTTTCCTTCCATAATTTCTTCAAGATGGCCAAAAGAAAAATACTCTTCTTCACTATCAGGGTATATTTCTTTTACAGGCGGTATAAAAACCAAATCAACGCCACTTTTTTCAAGAAGTGCCACATCTTTTCTAATGTTTCGCGGATAGTTTTTTAAATCATCAGAATCGTTGAATTGTTTTGGGTTTACAAAGATGCTTACAATCGTAATGTCATTTTCATGAACACATTGTTCAATTAATGAAATATGGCCTTGGTGCAAATAGCCCATTGTAGGCACAAAACCAATTACAAAACCAACTTTATATTTTAGCTCATTTTGAAGCGAGTCAACGCTTTTAATAACTTTCACGATGATTTAATTTTAAGTTTTGTGCAAAAGTAAATAAATTTAAACTGTGGTTGAAAAATTCATTGAGTTATTCGTGCCATTTTATATTCATTTTCAATAAATAAAAAAGAGATGATTGATAAGATGTTTCCGAATAAAAAAATATTGTAATTTTGAATTTTTACTAATTAAAAGAATATAAATATGTATGGAAAATTAAAAGATCAACTGGCAAACGAATTAACTTCAATTGAGGAAGCAGGCTTGTATAAAAAAGAAAGAATTATAACCACACCACAAGCTGCTGAAATTAAATTAACTACAGGTGAAACAGTATTAAATTTTTGTGCAAATAATTATTTAGGGCTTTCGTCGCATCCAAAAGTTATTGAAGGAGCAAAAAAAGCGCTCGATTCGCATGGTTATGGAATGTCGTCGGTTAGATTTATTTGCGGTACACAAGATATTCATAAAGAACTGGAACAAAAAGTTACACAATTTTTCGGAACAGAAGATACAATTTTATATGCTGCTGCTTTTGATGCTAACGGTGGAGTTTTTGAACCATTGTTTAATCAGGAAGATGCAATAATTTCTGATGAATTGAACCATGCTTCAATTATTGATGGAGTCAGGCTATGTAAAGCACAGCGATTTAGGTATAAGCACAGTAATATGGAAGACCTTGAAGAACAATTAAAAATTGCCCAGGCACAAAAAAATAGAATAATTGTTACCGATGGTGTTTTTTCTATGGATGGAGATATTGCTAAACTTGATATTATTTGCGACTTAGCAGAAAAATATGATGCTTTGGTTATGGTTGACGACTGTCATTCAGCCGGATTTATAGGTGAAACCGGACGTGGAACACAAGAATATCACAACGTAATGGGGCGTGTTGATATTATTACCGGAACATTAGGCAAAGCATTGGGTGGAGCCATGGGTGGATTTACTACCGGCCGAAAAGAAATAATTGATATGTTACGCCAGCGTTCGCGTCCTTATTTATTTTCCAACTCCTTGTCTCCTGCTATTGTTGGTGCTTCTATTGCTGTATTCGACCTTTTGAGTTCTTCAACCGGTTTAAGAGATAAATTAATGGCTAATGCCGAATATTTTAAAACCAAAATGAAAGGTGCAGGATTTGACCTAAAACCTTCTGATTCTGCCATTGTTGCTTTAATGTTATACGATGCTAAACTGTCGCAGGATTTTGCTGCTCGATTATTAGAGGAAGGAATTTATGTAATTGGCTTTTATTTTCCGGTTGTAGCTAAAGGCCAGGCACGAATTAGAATACAACTTTCAGCAGGGCACGAAAAAATACATTTAGACAAGGCTATTGATGCTTTTATAAAAGTGGGAAAAGAAATGAATGTGATTTAGTTTGCAGAAGAAGTGAGAAGTTGAAGAGGCGAATAGTAGTGGAGTTAGCAAGTTTTCTGAAAGTAATTAGTATTAGAAATTAACAGTTATTAAAAACGCAAAAAATAATAGCAATAACTTAAAATCATGAAAAATAATATACATGTTTTTACTGTTTTATTTGCATTCATAATGATATTTGCGAAAGTAAATGCACAATACCTGTATGATTCAGTATCGTTTGAAACTTTTACTTCTAAAATCCTTATTGATTCTACGAGCAATAATGTATGGCAGATAGGAATTCCGGGCAAAAACTTCTTTAATTCTGCACATTCCGGGACAAGAGCAATTCTTACTGATACAATAAATAATTACTTTACAAACGACACATCTGTTTTTATCTATGTTATCAGAAATCCTTATACTGAAACTTGTTTTACAAGTATGGAATTTTGGCATAAATATGATATGGACACATTATTTGATAAGGGCATTATTGATGCATCTTATGATGGTGGAAATTCCTGGGTAACAGTTTCTGATTCGAATCTGGTATCTGCTTTGGGTTCCAATTTTTGGTGGGATTACGATTATTGCGAAGCAAACGGTAGTTATAAAGTGCATGAATTAATTATATCGGGTAAATCAAATGGTTGGATATTATCCCGCTTCAATTGGCAATGGTGGATAACTGTAAAATCAGACTCTATTATTGTTCCTCCTGACAGCTTGATGATACGATTTACCTTTATCTCAGATTCTGTTGAAACAAATAAAGAAGGCTGGATGATTGATGACCTCCTCACTGTTTCAGCTCAATGGCAGTTATGTAGTGGAATAGAAGGGCGTTTATTAGGGGAAAAGATTTTAATTTATCCAAATCCGTTTTCAATACAAGCAACATTAAAAACGGAATACTCTATGAATAACTCCATATTAACCATTTATAATTCTTTCGGTAAAAAAGTAAAGCAAATTGAAAATATTTCAGGCAAGATGGTTACTTTTTCACGAAACGGCTTATCTAAAGGGTTTTATTATCTCTTTCTGACAGAAAACAATAAAGTTTTAGCGATAAAAAAATTAATAATTATAAACAAAAGTAAATAAAAAGTATTTTGGTATAATAAGCGAATCCGCTTTGTTGACAGAATTGGCTTTCAGGCAGGTGTAGCAAATGAGCAAATAAAAGCACACTTGCCTAAACATGTTGGTATATTCAGGAATAGATTTTTGTACAAAATGGTTTAAAAAAGGCCATGTAATTCGGCATTAATTTTATCAATTACACCGCTTAAGTCTTCTTTGTTTTCAATAAAATTATTTTTATCAACATCAACAATTAGTAGCTTTCCTTCGTATTTGCCTATCCAGGCTTCGTATCGTTCATTTAGCCGTTTAAGGTAATCTAAGCGAATTGTATTTTCATATTTTCTACCTCTGTTTTGAATTTGTTTTACTAATGTAGGAACGGTTGATCTTAAATATATTAATAAATCAGGTGGGTCAACCATTGAACTCATAAGTTGAAATAAAGAGGAATAATTTTCAAAATCGCGCGTAGTCATTAAACCCATTGCATGCAAGTTTGGAGCAAATATATAAGCATCTTCATAAATTGTACGATCCTGAATTACTGTTTTGCCAGATTTTCTTATATCTAAAACCTGATTAAACCGACTATTTAAAAAATAAACCTGCAAATTAAACGACCATCGTTGCATATCTTCGTAAAAGTCGTTTAAATAAGGATTATCATCAACATCCTCATAATGTGCTTCCCATCCAAAATGCTTTGATAATAAACTTGTTAGGGTTGTTTTTCCTGAGCCAATGTTCCCTGCAATTGCAATGTGCATAAGTAAAAGTTTTAGTAAAGTATGTGTACTAAATTAAGGAATATTTTTAGTTTTAAAATAAAAAATTTAAGGTTATTATTAAAAACATTAAAGTTCAATAAGTTATATATTTTTTATTAAACACGCCATATTTAATTTATCAATTAAATTATATTTTACTTTCTATCAAAACCCTGTGTTATTTTATCTTCACAATATCAACAAATTCTTTTCTCCTTATATAACCTATATTCTGTTCCAATTTAATATCTTCAATATTATTGAAAGATGCAACATACAAAGTATCATAATTAAACGTATTCCTGTTAAATTGGATTACGCTATTAGCAGAATTATAAATTATATTTTGGTTGATAACCTGAAAGGTTTTGAGATTTTTTATAGGTATTAATTTTGTAAAAAACCCAAAATTATTGAATATTAAAATACCGGTTTCCGGAATATTTAAATATAGGTTGCTGTTTTTTTCTAATAAAAAATTTGGTTCTCCCTGAACGTTTGATATAGTCCTGATATTATTGCTTTTATATTCAAGTGCTAAATTTTTATTAAAATATAGTAATTGTTGAAGTGTTTGGTCAAATATCCAAAATCCACCTTGTTCTGCACTACAAGATAAAATTATATTGCCAAGGCTTAAGTCGTCTAATAATATAGGGCTTCCTATTTCAGCCAGTTTATTGTCTAAAAATATTAACTGATTAAAATCTTCATAAAACAGTAAAATTCTTTGTGGGTCAGATACATCAATTGATGTAATTGTGCCTACAATAGAATTGGAATAATCAGAAATATAATTGCCTTCTTTGTCATATTTTAATAGCTGATTGTCTTTAATTATGTAAAAGTTACGGAAATGATCGGTAGCTAAAAAGTTGCTGTTTATTTTTATTTCCTTAATTACAATTTGCGGGTTATTAAACTGTCCGAAAAAAAATATAATGAAATAAACAAAAAGACGATGCATGTTTACGATTTAAATAAAATGTAACAAACTGTTAAGAGCGTTTATTGTTAATTGCAATAATTTGATCAATAAACTTCCTGTTATTTGATAAACGCGGTACTTTATGTTGTCCGCCTAATTTGCCAATTTCTTTTAACCACTGATAAAATGTACCCGGCTTTGCTATTTGAACAGTTGGAAAATCAAGCGTCATGTTTTTATATCTTTTTGCCTCATAATCAGAGTTTAGCGATTTTAATTCATTATCTAATACCGAAGCAAAATAGTCAAGGTCTTTAGGTTGCTTTTCAAATTCGATAAGCCATTGGTGCGATCCTTTTTTTTCGAGGCTCATGAATACAGGAGCAGCAGTATATTCCAATATTTGTGAATTTGTTTTTTCAGCGGCCAATTGTATGGCTTTGTCTGCATTGTCAATAATTAATTCTTCGCCAAATGTATTAATGTAATGTTTTGTGCGGCCTGAAACTTTTATTTTAAACGGAAATTTAGAAGTAAAAACAACAGTATCACCAATAATGTAGCGCCATAAACCACCGTTGGTTGTTATAACAATAGCATAATTTTTACCTATCTCAACATTTTCAAGTGTATAAGCAGTTGGATGTTCTTCGTGAATCTGATTCATAGGAATAAACTCATAAAAAATTCCTGCATCTAACAGTAAGAGCATGTCGTCAGATTGCAAATCATCCTGAATTGCAAAAAACCCTTCCGAAGCATTATAGGTTTCCATGTAATTCATTTTTTCTGACGGAATAAGTTTTTTAAATTGATCGCGATAAGGGCCAAAATTAACGCCCCCATGTACAAAAAGTTCAAGGTCGGGCCAAACTTCGAGAAGATTGGTTTTGTTTGTAATCTCTAAAATTTTCTTTATTAAAACAAGAGTCCAGGAAGGAACGCCGGCAATAGTTGTAACATTTTCTTTTATTGTAGCGTGCGCCATTAAATCAATCTTTTCTTCCCATTCGTCCATTAATGCAATTGAATTATCGGGTGTGCGGCTAAATTCAACCCAAAAAGGAATATTTTGTATTAAAATAGCAGACAGGTCGCCGTAATACGAATCATTGCTAAAATTATTTATTTGATGGGTTCCGCCTAAGGCTAATGATTTTCCGTTAAATATTTTTGAATCAGGGAAACTGTCAGCATAAATAGCTAATACATCTTTCCCCCCCCTAAAATGACAGTCTTCAAGGGCATCTTTACTCACCGGAATAAACTTGCTTTTATCGCTTGTTGTACCGGAAGATTTTGCAAACCACTTTATTTCACCCGGCCACAATAAATTCTTTTCTCCATTTCGCAAACGCTCAACATACCCTTTAATGGTATCATAATCTTGTAGAGGAACAGCTTGCTGAAATTCTTTAATGTTTTTTATGGAAGTAAAATTATATTGTTTTCCCCATTCTGTATCTTTTGCTTTTTTTATTAATTTTAGCAATGTTTCCTGCTGTACATCAAACGGATACTTTTTAAAAAGTTCTATTTGAGAACGGCGTTTTATCATTAACCATGAATAAATGGAATTCAGAAGAGGCATATAAAATAATTTTACTGTGAAAATATAAAAATATACTTTAAATTAATCCAATTTTGTTTTATTAAAAAATATTTATTAAAAAATGAATGTTATAGATTTAATTATTGTAATTCCATTGGCATGGAGTGCTTATAAAGGTTTTTCGAAAGGACTTATTGTTTCAATTGCCAGCTTGTTGGCTTTATTGTTAGGTGTTTACGGAGCAATTAAGTTTTCTGATATTACCAGTGGTTATCTCATACAAAATTTTGATTTTAGCTCGCAATATCTACCCATTATTTCATTTGCCATTACTTTTATTTTAATTGTTGTTGCAGTTCATTTATTAGCTAGGGTACTTGATAAAATTGTTAAAGCAGTAGCACTGGGCTTTATTAATAGAATATCCGGTGCTTTATTTGGAATAATTAAGACCGCTTTTATTTTAAGCGTTATTTTGACTTTAATAAATAAATTTGACGAAAAAACTGGTGTAATTTCCCCTGAATTAAAAGAGAGTTCATTGCTTTATATTCCGTTAACTGGTTTTGCTCCTTTGGTTTTTCCTTATCTTGATTTTGAAAAAATAAATGGATATGTCCCGGAATCGGTACATGTTTAATTTCTTCATTTTGGGGATTTCAAAATCTTGTTTTATTCTATATTTCTGTAATACTTGTCTTTAAACAGGTTATGAGTTATTTTTTGTTTGCAAACTAATTAATGCAATATTGTTGCACAAGTATTTCGGTAAATCAATTATCTTTGTGCCCTGTTTTTAAATAATGTTTAAAAATCATAAAATACAAAGTTAAATAGTTCAAATAAAATATTATGGATACAAAAAATTTAGGTTTTGATTCAAAACTGATACACGCAGGCGATTTTCATGATGAAAAAGGAAGTGCCGTAACGCCTATTTACCAGACCTCAACTTTTGTTTTTAAAAATGCACAACATGGGGCTGATTTATTTGCAGGAAAAGAAAAGGGATATATTTATACACGAATTGGAAATCCTACTATTGAAGCTCTTGAAGATAAATTGGCAGCATTGGAAAACGGGTACAGAGGCATTGCATTAGCTTCAGGGATGGCAGCAGTAACAACAGCATATCTTGCTTTTTTAAGTGCCGGTTCGCATATTGTAAGCACCGGTGCTGTTTATGGCCCCAGCCGTGGTGTAATGGAAAGCCATTTTGCAAAATTTGGAGTAGAATATACTTACATTGATACTTCTGATTTGAATGCCATTGAAAAAGCTATAAGGCCAAATACAAAAATGCTTTATCTGGAAACTCCGGCTAACCCAACTATTTCATTAACAGATATTGAGGAAGCATGTAAAATAGCACATAAACATAATGTAATTGTAGTAGTTGATAATACTTTTAGTTCACCCTACTTACAAAAACCACTCGATTTTGGTGCTGATGTGGTTTTGCATTCTTTAACCAAATTTATAAACGGACATGCTGACATTGTGGGTGGTGCTTTAATTGCTAAAGATGAAGAAGTTTACAAAAATTTAAGAAAAACCATGATTTATATGGGTGGAAATATGGATCCGCACCAGGCTTATTTGGTTGCTCGTGGTGTTAAAACTTTATCTCTTCGTTTAGACAGGGCTCAGGAAAGCGCTATGAAGATTGCAGAATATCTTGAAACCCATCCAAAAATTGAGTGGATTAAATATCCGGGATTAGAATCATTTGAACAACATGATTTAGCTAAAAAACAAATGAGTGGCTTTGGGTCTATGATGAGTTTTGAATTAAAAGGAGGCCACAAAGCCGGGACAACTCTAATGGATAATGTAAAACTATCAACCCTGGCTGTTTCTTTGGGTGGAGTTGAAACCTTAATTCAACATCCGGCCTCAATGACACATGCAGGTGTGCCTGAAAATGAACGTTTGGAAGCAGGTATTACTGATGGGTTAGTACGCTATTCAGTTGGAATTGAAAACGTGGAAGATTTGATTGCTGATTTAGAACAAGCTTTAGAGAAAATTTAGAGAAATAAGTTTTATATTTTTTATTTAAGCCTCACTTATCAAGTGGGGTTTTTTGTTATTATCATCGTAATTCTTTACCTCTCTAACGCATTTATAACGTGGATGCTTAGGGTTTTAAATTTGCAGTTCTAATTAATTGAATATCTGTGTTAGTCCAATGCCTGGCCAATAACAGCTATCTCATAGGCATTATACAATTTAGTATGAATTAAAATATACTTCATTTTGGTATAATTTACTGCCATACATTATTTAGAAACGAACAATATACTGTAATAATGCAATTACTGTTTTTATTCATATTAAAATAAAACTAACACTATAATTTAATAATTTCCTGTAAATGTTTTATAATTATTTAATTATAAGCTTGTTGCGTTGTTTTTGTGTTTAAGCAGAATAGATATTACTTATTAGCGAGGTGTATATTATTTCAATTTTTTCAAAAACAGTTAATGTTTTTTTTCTTTGTATTCCTTTTTTAAAAAAAAGATGAAACAAGTATGATAAAAATTATTTTTAACACATAAGGCAATTATTTTTTTTATATGGTTCCATCCGGCCTGTGAAAATTAAAAAATAAACGGATGAAAAACTTTAGTTCGTAAAAACTGATGAATAAAAAAACGAAGTGAAAAAAAGAATACTGATAGTTTTATATATATTTTCTTTTTCAACACTATTCGCACAAAACAGCGATAGAAATATAGAAATATACCGCATTCAAAAACCACCGAAAATTGATGGTTATTTGAATGAAAAAGTATGGCAAAATACTGCCCTGGCTGATGGCTTTATACAATTTGAACCGTATAATGGCAAAAGCCCTTCACGCGAAACATTGGTAAAAATAGCTTATACAAACAATGCTTTGTTTTTAGGAGCGGTTTTATATGATAACCCTGATAGTATTTCAACCAACTTATGTAAACGCGATGGCGGATTTGAGGCTAATACCGATTTGTTTGTTGTAATTATTAATCCATATAACGACGGTATAAACTCTTTTGAATTTACGGTAACATCTTCCGGTGTGCAAAATGACTTAAGGCACGCAGGTACAAATAATGACTTAAGCTGGGATGCCGTTTGGAAAAGTGAAGTTACAATGACTGATTCGGGTTGGATTGTTGAAATGGAAATTCCTTTTTCTGCATTACGTTTACCAAAAACAACTAACCAGATATGGGGATTTCATTTATTTCGTCATATAAATCGCTTTAGGGAATGGGATAGCTGGAATTATGTTGACCAGGAAAATGAAGATTTTGTTAGTCAGGATGGAACTATTAGTGGCATTAATAATATCGATCCACCATTGAGGTTATCTGTAACGCCTTATTTGTCAACATACTTTGAAAAAAATGCAGAAAATAAATCGTGGGGTAGCAAGTTTAAAGGCGGTATGGATTTAAAATACGGAATAAATGAAAGTTTTACGTTAGACATGATTTTAATTCCTGATTTTGGACAAGTTCAATCTGATGATAAAGTGTTGAATTTATCGCCATTTGAAATTAATTATGAAGAAAAAAGGCCGTTTTTTATGGAAGGCAATGAACTTTTTACTAAAGCCGGAATTTTTTATTCGAGACGAATTGGAAGCACTCCAAAATATTTTAATAATGTATATGAACAGCTTGATTCAACAGAAATTGTACTAAATAATCCAAACGAAACACCGTTGCTTAATGCTACAAAATTATCGGGCAGGTTGCCAAATGGATTGGGAATAGGAGTTTTTAACGCAATAACAGCCAATACAGAAGCAGAAATTAAGGATACCCTTTCCGGGGAAAAGAGAAATATTCAAACGCAGCCATTTACTAATTATAATATTTTTGTTTTTGACCAAAACTTAAAAAACAATTCATTTATTTCTATTATAAACACAAACTTAAAGCATGCTAATAGTAGTTATATGGCAAATGTCAGCGGTACCGAGTTTAAATTAGCCAACAAAGAACAAACTTATGCAATGAGCGGAGGATTTAATGTTAGTAATGTAAATGAAAATACAGATTCGTTGGTAACCGGTTATAAATATTATATAGGAGTTGAAAAAACTAAGGGTAATTTTTTGTTTAATATTATTCAAAATGTTGAGAGTGACAAATACAATCCCAATGATATGGGGTTTTTGTATAATAATAATGAGGTGTCCGATTTTCTGATTTTGCGTTATAATATTTATAAACCTTTCTGGAGATTGTTGAATTGGCGAAGCAGTTATTTTATGGCTTACAAAAAACTATATAATCCAAGGGTTTTCACACAATTAAACATAAATTTTAATTCGCATGTAACTTTCAGGAATTATCTTTCAACCGGATTTTATGCCTCTTTTGTACCAATTGAAATACATGATTACTTTGAAGCAAGGGAAAATGAAAGATTATTTATAGATTCAAAAAATTATGGTTATGGTGCTTGGATTTCAAGTGATTACAGAAAAACTTTTGCCTTGGATATTCGAACAAATTTAAACTTTGCGGAAAAATACGAACAAAATACAATGGGATTTGTTATATCTCCCCGGCTTAGGCCAAATAATCAAATTTTACTGGTTTATGAATTAAGAAAACAACGTGATTTAAACGACATCGGCTATACTACAAAAGATGATAATGGTGATATAATTTTTGGTAAAAGAAATTTAAATACAATAATAAATACATTGAATTTGTCATACACTTTTACTAATAAAGCTTCTTTAAGTTTTAGACTAAGACATTATTGGGTCAGGTTAAATTATAATCAGTTTTATATATTGGAACAATCCGGATATTTAAGCAATGAATTAGGATACGATTATTATAATACTTCTTATGATTATAACTATAATAGTTTCAATATTGATTTATTATTTCAATGGAATTTTGCTCCCGGTAGTGAATTATCTGTTGTTTGGAAAAATATAATAGACAATCCTGATGTACCAATGGAAAATGAATATTTTGCTAATTTAAATAATATATTTGCTTCCTCTTTGAATAATAACCTGTCTGTAAAAGTTCTTTATTACTTTGATTATAATTATTTTAAAAAAGGGATAGAATAGGTTCTTTTATGTCTTTTGAAACAATTTATTCTAACCACATTTAGACGAACCGCAGCTTTTACAAATTAAACAGCCTTCCTGGTAAATTAATTGATCTGATCCGCAATTTTCGCATTTTTTCCCGTTTTGAGCCACAGTTCCATTCGGAATATATTTTTTTAATGTTCTTTCAACGCCATTTTTCCATGTGTTAATGGTTTCAGAAGTTAATTGTAAGGAAGAAACCAGGTTAACAACGTGATTAATAGGCATGTTGTGACGTAAAACACCCGAAATTAGTTTTGCATAATTCCAGAATTCTTTATTGAATTTATGCGAAAGTCCTTCAACTGTAGTTTTATATCCAAATTTGTTTATGTATTGGAAATCGTAACGTGATTTGCCGTTTTCGTCTTTGTTTTTAATTATTTTACCTTTGTTAACCGATTTAGGAATAAATAAAACATCTTCATCTACCATACCGGTAAATATTTCATATGGGTTTCCGTTAGTTAGCCCAATAAATGCAATCCAGTCTTCTTTGTTGTTTTTGAATCGTTGTATATCTGCTTCAAGTACTTTAGGCCTTTTATGAGGATGTTGTTTATCATTTTTTTTATCATTAGCAATTAAAACTCCTGAACGCGAACCATCTCTGTAAACAGTAACTCCTTTACAACCATTTTTCCAGGCTTCAACATAAAGTTCGCCAACTAATTCTTCAGTAGCTTCTTTAGGTAAATTAATAGTTACGCTTATTGAATGATCAACCCATTTTTGTATGGCTCCTTGCATAATTACTTTACTGTGCCAGTCAACATCATTTGAAGTTGCTTTGTAATAAGGTGATTTTTGAATTATTTCGTTTATTTGTTCATCGTCATAATTCATTACCTCGTCAATGTTGTATTTGTTAACTTTTAACCAGGTAATAAAGTTGTGATGAAAAACATTGTATTCTTCCCATGAATCGCCTATTTCATCAGTAAAGGCTACATTTACGTCAGTGTCGTTCGGGTTTACTTTTCTGCGCCGTTTATATACAGGCATAAATACCGGTTCAATACCCGAAGTAGTTTGAGTCATCAGGCTTGTTGTTCCGGTAGGGGCAATGGTAAGCAAAGCAATATTTCTTCGGCCATATTTTATCATGTCGTTATACAGCGTTTCGTCTTCCTTTGCCAGGCGTTGAATAAAAGGGTTGTTTAGTTCTCTGTGATGATCAAAAATAGTAAACGGGCCTCTTTCTTTCGCCATTTCAATTGAAGACCGATATGCCGCAAGGGCCAGTGTTTTATGAACTTCAACTGAAAATTCTATAGCATCTTCTGTTCCATAGCGTAATCCTAATGCGGCAAGCATATCTCCTTCTGCAGTTATGCCAACGCCTGTTCTTCTACCTTCATTAGCTTTTCTTTTTATGTTTTCCCAAAGTTTGGTTTCAACTCTTTTTATCTCATAATCTTCAGGGTCTTTGCTTATTTTATCCAAAATAGCATCTATTTTTTCCAGTTCAAGGTCAATAATGTCATCCATTATTCTTTGTGCAAAGCCGGCATGTTCTTTGAATAAATCCCAGTTAAATTTTGCTTCTTCGGTAAATGGGTTTTCAACATAGCCAAAAAGATTTATGGCAAGCAAGCGGCAACTATCATTCGGGCATAGTGGTATTTCCCCGCAAGGGTTGGTTGAAACTGTTTTGTAGCCAAGGTCGGCATAGCAATCGGGGACAGATTCGTTTATTATAGTATCCCAGAATAAAATACCGGGCTCGGCTGATTTCCATGCATTATGTATAATTTTATTCCAAATAGCATCGGCATCTGCTTCTTTAGTAAAACTTGGTTCAGAAGAGTCAACAGGGTATTGTTGTGTGTAGCTCTTGTTATTAACTACTGATTCCATAAATTCATCATCAATGCGTACCGATATATTAGCTCCTGTTACTTTTCCGGTTTGTAGTTTTGCGTCAATAAAACTTTCTGCATCAGGATGCTTAATTGAAACACTTAACATTAACGCTCCGCGTCGTCCGTCCTGAGCAACTTCACGCGTGGAATTTGAATATCTTTCCATAAAAGGTACAATTCCCGTTGATGTTAAAGCACTATTTAATACCTGGCTTCCATTAGGCCTTATATGTGACAAATCGTGGCCAACGCCTCCCCGCCTTTTCATTAATTGCACTTGTTCCTGGTCAATTTTCATAATACCTCCGTAACTATCGGCCGGTTTGTCGTTTCCTATAACAAAGCAATTTGAAAGTGAGGCAATTTGAAAATTATTCCCAATTCCTGTCATTGGACTTCCTTGCGGCACAATATGTTTAAATCCTTTTAACAGGTTATATATTTTTTCTTCTTCCAGTGGGTTGGGATACTTTTTTTCTATACGTGCAATTTCACGGGCTATTCTTTTGTGCATATCATCGGGTGATAATTCATATAAATTTCCAAAAGAATCTTTTAAGGCATACTTATTTACCCATACTCTTGCAGCTAATTCATCTCCGTTGAAATATTCTAATGAATTTTTAAATGCTTCGTCGTTAGAATATGTTTTTTTCTCAACAGAAATTTTTGTGACAGTTTTTTCTTCAATTATCATGTAACAGTTTTTTTGTATAAGATTGAAAAGCAGAAAGTTACTTTCAAAGGTGCCTTTTTTAAAAGCAGATGCAATTTAATTTCTTTGGCAAATATTTTAAAATTCAGTTATTAACAAAATAGAGCGGCACGGCTGTAAGTGCCTAATAATGAGTGAATAATGTCGTTAATTATTAAAAACAGGAAAATGTTATTAACAATTAAGGTGTTTTTTTCAACGTAAAAAAGAGGCTGTAATTTGTTTTATTTTATCCATTATTTTAGTTGTAGAACCTGCATTTTTACTTACATATTGAGCGGAAATCTGACCGGTTTCAGATAATAATTTTTTATTATTTAATAATTGGCCGAACAAAGAATTTAGTTCTTTAAAATTAATAATTGAATACGCACTTTTTAATTTTATCAAATCTTTAGCTTCCTGAAATTTTTTATAGTTCGGGCCAAAAATAATGGGCATGCCAAAAGTAGCAGCTTCTAAAATATTATGTATGCCTTTTCCAAATCCACCTCCAATATATGCTATATCAGCATATTGATAAAGTTGTGAGAGAATTCCTATACAATCAATTATTAGTACTTCAAAATTTTGGTTGTCTGCATTTTTCAATTCAGAATATAAAACACTTTTTCTCTTTATTTTTTCTCTCAGGACATCTATTTTTTTTGGATTTATTTCATGGGGGGCAATAATTGTTTTAAATGGTTTAGTTGATGTATTAATCAGTTCTGCTATAAGACTTTCGTCTTGTTCCCAAGTGCTTCCGGCTATTAATACAGTTTGTTTGTTAGTAAATTGTTCTACTTCTTTAAAGTGTTGTTTATTATTTACTATTGATAAAACGCGGTCAAAACGAGTGTCTCCGGAAATCATGGTGTTTTCAACACCTATGCTTTTTAATAAATAATTTGAAATCTCATTTTGTACAAAAAGAAATGTGAACTTTTTCAGGAATTTTCTATACCATCCACCATACCATTTGAAAAAAACCTGGTTTTTTCTAAAAATACCTGAAATGAGAAAAACAGGAATATTCTTATTATTTAATTGATTAAGATAATTGAACCAGAATTCATATTTAATAAAAGCTGCAAATTTTGGCTGTATTATTTCCACAAATTGCTTTGCATTTTTTGAAAAATCAAAAGGCAAATAAAAAATGTAATCGGCTTGTTTATAGTTTTTTTGAATTTCATAGCCGGAAGGAGAGAAAAAGGTAAGCACAATTTCCACGTTTGGGTATTCTGTTTTAAATTTTTCAATAATTGGCCGGCCTTGTTCAAATTCGCCTAATGAAGCACAATGAAACCAGACTTTTTCGGTATTCGGATTAATGGAAGTTTTAATTTTTAAAAGCAGTTTTTTCCGGCCATTAATCCAAAGTTTTGCTTTTTTGTTAAAAAGAGAAAAAATGAGAATTAAACAATAGTAAATACGTAATAATATGGAATATAAAATATACATGTTGTAAATTTATTTTATGCCTAAAATATAATGAGTTTTAATACATTATAGTTTTTTGTTAGCAAAAGTACATGTTTAATAGTTCGCAATTAAGGATTCATATGGTATTTTCATTTTATCATGTAGATTTCGTATCATTTTTAAAGTCAATTTCCTTTTACGGCTGAAAATTTCAGAAACTCTACTTTTATATCCTATCACCTGAGCCAATTCCTTCTTTGTCATTCCTGTTTGTTCCATTCTAAATTTAATAGCTTCAATTGGATCAGGAGCTTCTATAGGGTAGTTTTCATCCTCATATTTTTCAATTAAAACAGATAATAGTTCTGCCTCATCTCCTTCATTTGAATCAGCTGGTGCATGAAAAATTTCTTCAAGTCTTTTTAAAGCTTGGTAATAATTTTCTTCTGTTTTTAAAACTTTTATTTCCATAATTTCTATATTTTATTAGCATCAATATTGTCGTAATCATTATGAGTCCCAATATATCGAATAAAAACCCATTGTCGCTTGTAATTTATCTCAACAATCAATCGATATTTGTTGCCACAGATGTTAAACACAACTCTGCTGTTCTTTAAGATACTCGCTTTGGAATATTCTGACTTAATATCTGAGGGATTTTCCCAGGTAGTTTTCGATGCTTCTTTATACCATGTTTTAAGTGGTTCTTCAGAATCATAATGCTTCTCCCAAAATTCTCTGAGTATCTTTTTTGCTATAACTCTCATTATCTGTCAGGATTTATGACAAAGATACAAAAAAGTTACCATTTTGGTAATTGTTTGTGGGCATTTTTTCGCTGGCACAGTATTTTTGCCAACGGATTGCGCTAAATTTTAGTTGCCGTTTTCTTGTAATGTCCTTTCAATTAGTTATTGTTTTTACCAAATGTAATAAACTTTCATATAGCTACAAACCGGCAATTAAATTTAGCGTATGTTGTGTGTATGTGCATATTCTAATATAATTTAAAAATTATCTCTGTTTCTTCAGTTTTATCCTCACAATTCTTCCAATATTTTTTTATTAATTCACTTAATCTCTTCATTACGTCCAATGCAGCATTATCACATTCAGGTGAAAGGTTTTGAATTATTGTAAGATTGTCTATTGTACAGTCAATACTTATATGAAATCTTATTTTTACTGTTCCTTGAATATTATTTGCTTTTGCGATTTCAGGATATACAGGTTCTACCCTAATTATAGGTTCTAAACAAACATTATTGTCAAAATCATAACGTTCAATAACTTCTCC
>JAADFW010000092.1 GCA_013152655.1 Chlorobiota bacterium | reverse complement strand
TTCATGGTTATTTCTCCGTTTCCGTCATTTTTATTTTTCCGTTTCCGTCAGGCCCTTAACGAACAGGTCCTATGCCGAAAGATTTTAAAATCTATAATTATAACTATAACCAGGATGATATTTATTCAATAAATACAAAATCATTAAAAATTAAAAGAATTACCGATACACCGCTTATTTCAGAAGCATACCCGGTAGCAGGACCTGATGGGACAGAAATTTTATTTGTTTCTGATGCTAATGGGATTACTAATATTTATAAAAAAAGAATAGTGCTTTTTAATAACGATACCGTTAAAGCAGTTACAGATATTACTCCTATACCTATAACCAATTCTTTGGATGGTATATCTCAAATTTCAATATCAAAAGACGGACAGAAACTTACTTTTTCTTCCCTGGCACAAGCATCTTATAATATCTATTTGATGAATAATCCTTTTATACCTAAAACCAAACTTAAAAAGTTAAGACCTACAGTTTACATAAAAAGCTTAGAAGAAAGAAAAACTAAAGAAATAAAAAAAATAAGCAAAACTGAAAAAACGGATTCAACAAAAACAATAAAAATAGATTTTTTTACAGGGCAATATTCTGATACAACAAATATAGTAAGTGATTCATTGGATGTATCTTATGATAATTTTGTGTTCGGTCCCAAAAGTGATAAAGTAAAAGAAAGGATAAAACAATCTAAAAACAAATTTAAACCTGCAGATAATCTTGATGAAAACGGCAACTATAAAGTCCGTAGGTATAAAATAACATTTTCACCGGATTTAGTTTATGCGAATGCCGGTTACAACACACTATACGGGTTAACAGGTACAACCATTTTATCTTTTAGTGACGTACTCGGTAATCATAGACTTATTGGTCAAACAAGTTTACAGATTGATTTGAAAAATAGTAATTACGGCTTATCCTATTTTTATTTAGCAAATAGAATTAATTATGGCGTTCAACTATTTCATACTGCAAGGTTCGTATTCTTAGCACGGGGACGAACTACTGATTTAGTCAGGTTTAGAAATTTCGGGGCTGTATTTTCTGCAAGCTATCCAATTAACAAGTTTTACAGAATTGATGCAGGGCTAAGTTTTTTGGGAGTCTCAAAAGAAAATTTGGATAACCCTTCAGTGCCTATTTCTAAATCTACTTTTATTGTTCCTACTATTAGTTTAGTTAAAGATAATGTGCTTTGGGGAATTACGGCTCCCATTGACGGAAGTCGATATCGTTTTTCTTTATTCGGTAACCCGGGAATTTCAGATAAACGTTTAAGTTTTTATTCACTAACAAGTGATTATAGAACTTATTTCAAATTGGGAGAAAGTTATTTTTATTCTTTTGCACTTAGATTTGCGGGCGGATATTCGGGCGGTGCAAATCCGCAAAGATTTTTTTTAGGTGGTGTTGAAAATTGGATAAATCGAAAATT
Organism: Chlorobiota bacterium; assembly: GCA_013152655.1. Classification (GTDB taxonomy): domain Bacteria; phylum Bacteroidota; class Bacteroidia; order Bacteroidales; family B39-G9; genus JAADFW01. Next base: position 4,053 of record JAADFW010000092.1, on the reverse strand, counting down.
TGCTACTCAATCAGTACCTATTAAAACCACTTCTGATTTTGTGTTTTTAACAGCAGGCGTTCCGTTACGTGGTTATAAATACGCTGCACATATAGGTACTAAATATACATTGGTAAATATGGAATTAAGATTTCCATTAATTAGGTATCTGCTTACAGGAGGTCTACCGCTATTCTTCAGTAATATGCAAGGTGTTTTGTTTATAGATGCCGGTGCTACCTGGAATAAGACGAGCAGCCTAAAATTGTTTACCAAAGATAAGAACGGAAATTTAATGACAAAGGACCTTTTAATAGGTACGGGAATTGGTGCAAGAGTTTTCTTCTTAAATTTCTTGTTAAAATATGATGTGGGGTGGGCATATAATATAAATGGTTTTTCTTCACCTATACATTATATTTCATTAGGTGCCGATTTTTAATATTTATGAGTCGAACCTGCCTGCACGTAGGCCCGCCTCCCAAAGTCCTACGGCGGGCAGGCATTTCGGCGTAGGCAGGCCTGCCTGCACTTAGTTCCGCCTCCCAAAGTCCTATGGCGGGTAGTCGTTTCGGCATAGGCAGGCCTGCCTGCACGTAGTCGCTTCGACATAGGCAGGTCTAAAAAGATTAATTATAGTAAATTAAGTCTGGATTATAAACTGAAATTAAATGATGTTTTTAATCCGTTAGCTAACGGATACCTTTTTAGAGCAGGCTCATTCATTTGAGTATTTTATTTTTTGACAGGATCCTTTGATTCCTTAGATACTTCTTTTTTAGAAGTGTCTTTTGTTTCAGCTTTAGTTACTTTTTTTGTTTTGTTGTTAACGGGCGATTTTTTTTCCCCGTTATGTTTGTAATCGGTTTCATAAAAGCCTGAACCTTTAAAAATAATGCCCATACCCGCGCCTATTAATCTTGTAACATTTCCTTTACACGTTGGACAGCTTTCAATCGGTTTGTCGCTCATTTTTTGAAACAATTCAAATCTTTTTCCGCATTCATTACATCTATATTCGTACGTTGGCATAACAACTCTTATTTTTAAATGAATGATAAAAATAGTGAAAAATTGTAAATTTATCCATAATTTTAAGTTATCAAATTTATCCCGTAATAAATGTGATTAGCAATATCTTTAAACTAAAAAGAAAAAAAGCACTAAGCATTTTAATTAGAATATTTTCAGTTTTCTATATCGTTCTTTTATCGGGATGTTTAAACTATATTCAAGACGTTAATATTTATCCTGATGGTTCAGGTAAAATGAGTCTTCATTATTGGAGTAATTTACCTTATGATATTAATTCTGATGAACTGAAAAATCTAACATTTTTTAGCCCTGATTTTTTAAAAAAAGAATTTTCATCAAAATATTATAACTTAGAAGGGATAAGGGTTTACACGGATTCAACCGACGGTACAACTCACGCAATAATAAATATAACGTTCAATAATATCGATTCCTTAAATTATTCACGAACCTTTCAAGGTTCAGAATTTTCACTAATTGATGATGGTACCGGAGTTAAAATTTTTACACAAAAGATACCCTCAATAAAAAACGGTCTTGCATCAGACTCAAACAAATATAACATTACATATAAATATACTTTTTATGGAAAAATTTATGATGATAATTCCACCGAAAGAAACGGCAGAACTTTAACCTGGAAATTTAAACCGAATGAGATTGGTCCCGGTAAAACTATATATGTGAAGTATAAACCTTTTAAATTAAGAGAAACACCTGAATGGATATACATTTTAATGGGCATTGTTATTATAATAGTTATGTTTTATTTGCTGAGAAAAAGTAATTAAATTTGTAAGTTTTAATTATTAAACCCTAAATTATTTTAATGAAAAATAATTCTACAAAGAAAAATAATTTTAAGAATAAGTTTGAGATTCTGCTAAATGTTTCAGAAGATTTAATATTTATCTTAAATTCATCCGGATATTTTGAAGTAGTAAATGATAGCGGAGCTAATAAGCTTGGATATAATACAACTGATCTTATTGGTAAACATTTTACTGATTTAATCGATTCATCAAATGCAGCATCTGTTTCCGAATCTATAACCAAACTCTTAAATAATGATGAAACGATAACATTTCAAGCATCAGTATTACCCAAAGATGATAATAATGTTATTTATGAATTTAATTGCAGATCAATAAAAGAAAATAGTAATATAATTAATTTGATAGGTATCGGCAGGGATATAACACAAACAATTAATGACCAAAATAAAAAATTAGAACTTGATGAAAAGCTTACTGAAGCAAACAGGCTGATTTTACTTGAAAGGCAGAGATCAACTTACAGTAAATCAATACTGGAAGAATTGAACAGGTTAAAGAACGAATTTATGTCAAGTGTGTCACACGAAATGAGGACTCCTCTTGCATCTATAATCGGCTTTTCAGAAACTATTGATACTGATACCCAAATGCCAGTTGAAATGAGGAAAGAGTTTAATAAGATAATTCTAAAAGAAGGGAAAAGATTAGCAAGGCTTATTAATGATGTATTAAATATCACCAAATTAGAGGGCGGGGAAATTAAACTTGAAAAAAAACGAGTCGATATTGTTAAATTAATTAAAGATGTAATAAAGGAAATGAAACCAATTGTAATTGAAGAAGAAATTAATTTAACAACGGATCTTCCCGAAGAAGAAAACATCTTAATTATTGATGAAGATAAAATTTATCAAATTTTAGTTGAACTATTAAATAACGCAATTAAATTTACCCCCAAAGGTGGACGCATAACAGTTATTGGACAAGCTCTTTATAAAGAATTTGAAATAATTATTTCCGATACCGGTGTTGGCATTCCTGAAAAAGATATAAGTTTTGTTTTCCAAAAATTTTATAGAGCAGAAGGAAATGAATCGGAAATAGAAGGTGCCGGCTTAGGCTTGGTTTTTGTGAAACAAATTGTAGATTTACATAAAGGATTTATTTCTATTCAAAGTGATGTTAATAAAGGAACGTCATTTAATATTAAACTACCACTATTATTAGTAAACCAATTATAAAAGGAATACTGTGAGTAAAGTTATTTTTATAGTAGATGACGAAAAGGCAATATCTAAGCTCTTAAAATATTGGGTAAAAGATAAATGGGATTATGAAACCGAAGTTTTCGATTCCGGTGAAGCATTATTAAAAAGATTAGATTCAAAAAAACCTGATTTATTATTGTTAGATATTATGCTGCCTGGAATTAATGGTTTGGATGTATTAAAAAAGATTCGTACAAAGGATGAACAATTGCCCGTAATTATGCTTTCTGCTCAAGGGAATGTTGAAATAGCATTAGAATCCCTAAGGCACGGTGCTTATGATTATTTTCCTAAACCGATAGATGTTCAAAGGTTGGAACCTGCTGTAAAAAATGCAATTAAAAATTATGAGCTGACAAAAGAATTAGAAAATTTAAAAGAATCAGTTCAAAAAGAATATAGCTTTGATAATATAATTTCTGCGGATAAAAAAATGCAGGAAGTTTTTAAGCTTGTTTCAAAGGTATTAGACAACGACATTACTGTTTTGATTCACGGTGAAAGCGGGACAGGTAAAGAACTTATTGCCAAAGCAATTCATTATAACGGTAAAAGAAAAGACAAGCCGTTTATAGTTGTAAATTGTGCATCAATACCACGTGAGTTGCTGGAAAGTGAATTGTTTGGGCATGAAAAGGGATCCTTTACCGGTGCCCATCAAAGAAAGCTTGGTAAATTTGAGCTGGCAAATGAAGGGACAATTTTTCTTGATGAAGTCGGCGAATTGGAAATGCTGTTGCAAGCTAAATTACTCCGTGTAATTCAGGAAAGAGAATTTGAAAGAGTTGGGGGAACAGAACTTATTAAAACAAACGTAAGAATTTTATCAGCTACAAACAGAGATTTAAGAGAAGCCGTAAAGACAAAGCATTTTAGAGAAGATCTTTATTACAGGCTTAATTCTTTTCCTATTTATATCCCCCCTTTACGTCAAAGGAAAGGCGATATCCTTGTTTTAACTGAATATTTTTTAAAAAAATGTAATCAAAAATTAG
>JAADFW010000091.1 GCA_013152655.1 Chlorobiota bacterium | reverse complement strand
CAGTTTGCTAAATAAAGTTGTCATGCCGAACGTCATAGATTGCGGATGTATTTCACTTTTGCTAATTTATATTTGTAATGTATTGAATATTAACTGCTTTTACAACATAATCATGATTAATAAAAAAATCAAAAATTCAGGGTTTTAAATAGTTTTAGGATTGTTTATGTTAATGGTGCAAGACAAACTGAAAAAACAACTTTTGTAAAGCAAATTGCAACTAAAAAAAGTTATACACAAGGCGGTACCATTCTAAAAAGCAAGAGAAGTTAAAACTGAAAGCTAAGAACATTTGACATCAAATTTATTTCTTTGTAATTTTGTATCATGAAACAAAGAATTTATATTGATACATCTGTATTTGGTGGTTACTATGATAAAGAATTTGCTGAACATACTATCCCTTTATTCGATAGAATTCAAAATAATGAATTTGTTATCCTTTTTTCTATTATTACTCAAGATGAACTTGAAAACGCACCCCAAAAAGTAAAAGAGCTAGTTAATGGACTTAATGCGGAAAATATAGAGTATCTTGACACTACAGATGAAACAGTTGAATTAGCAACAGAATACATTGCGGAAAAGGTTGTAGGTCAGACAAGTTTTGCCGATTGTTTACATATAGCTTTAGCAACAATAAATCGTGCTGACTTTTTGATAAGTTGGAACTTTAAACATATCGTAAATGTACAAAGAATCAGAGGTTACAACTCGATTAATATAAAAAATGGATATAAACAGTTAGATATTCGATCACCTAGAGAATTTAGAAAATATGAAAACGACTAAAAAAAATATTGAGAAACAATTTGACGCTGTGAAATATATGAGACAACAGCGAGACAGATTAAGCAAAAAATTAGCCACAATGACTAAGGCAGAAATTATTGAATACTTCCGCAAGAGAAAAGTAGAGTTAACAACAAAGCCCGGTGCATAATATACGCTAAATTTAATTACTGGTTTTGCGGTTTTTTGATGTTAATTAACCTTGTTTTAGTAAATTAGTAACAAGAAAAGGATAAGCAATAAATACGACAACTAAAATTTTGCGCAATCCATTATAATTACCTTACTTTTTGATTAATGAAGAAAAGTTACAATGAGGTAAAAATAATCCGAATTTATTTTTTATAACAAACAAACCGACGATATTTTGATTATTGGGATTGAGTTTTAGCTTTATTAATCTGTTTGTTTGGAAAGGATTGCTTCGTTTTCCGATAGCCGGCGGAATCCTCACAATGACGGTGGGGGATGATTGTGAGATTTGGCAATAAGGGTTGTTAAATGAAAAAAATTCATCAAAAAAAATTAAAATTACAATAGAATTTTAAAACAATTTCGTATTTTGGTCGAAACCTTTAGAGAATGGCACTTGCATATAAAGATGATGTAAAAGAAAAAATTTTAGATGTTGCCCAAACCATATTTGGAAAATTTGGTTTTAAGAAAACAACAGTGGATGAAATTGCTGCGGCTGCCAGAAAAGCGAAGAGTTCAATTTATTATTACTTTAAAAGTAAAGAAGAAATATTTGAAGCAGTTATTGAAAAAGAAGCAAGTTTAATACGTGTTGATGTAATTAAAATTTTGGAAAGCAACATAGATTCAATCGACAAGATAAAACAGTATATGCTTGTCAGGATGAAAGCGTTAACTGAACTTGTAAACTTTAATGATGCCTATAAAAATCAATATCTTGACCACCTGCCTTTTATTGAAAAAATTAGAGTGAAATATGACGAGGAGGAGATAGGTTTAATTGGTAGAATTTTAAAAGAGGGAGTTGATACAGGTAAGTTTTATATGCAGGATGTAAACCTGACTTCTATTGCAATTGTTACTGCAATGAAAGGACTTGAAGCACCTTTGTTTATAAACACAGAAAATTCGGAAATGGAAAGCCGGATAAATAGTTTGTTGGATATTTTATTTTATGGAATTGTAGTTAGATAAAAATTTTTATTTCTGTTTCGACTAAAATACGATTAAGGTCAAACGGTGTAACATTAAAAAAATGGAAAAATTAGCAAAATTTATTATTAAGTCGCGTTATTGGATTATAGCCCTAACTTTGGTCATTACTTTAGTATTGGGTTCTTTTATTAAAAATTTACAAATTAATCCTGATATATTAAGTTATCTTCCTAAAGATGATTCGGTTTCAGTTTTATTTGATCAGATAGGAGAAAAATATGGGGGAAACCAAACAGCTGTTATTGGATTTAAAACAGATGATATTTTTACCACAAATGCATTTAAAACAATTGAACAAATAACAGATTCTGCAGAAGCATTTGATGGAGTTTCAACAGTTATTTCTTTAACAAATGTTATTGATATTAAAGAAGTTGACAGCGTTTTGGAAATAGGAAAACTAATTAATGAAGAACAATTTCCACTAAGTGATAACGAGCTGAAAGATTTAAAAAAGTATGTGCTTTCAAAGGATATGTACAAAGGTACGCTTGTTTCTGAAGATGCTACAATGACAATGATAGCGATTAAATTTTCAGAAGGAGTAGATAAAACAAAATCAGCAGTTCTTTTGCAAAAAAAGATTAATAAAATACATACTTCAGGTAAACTTTACTACGGAGGGCTGCCATATATGCTAAAAAATGTTGGCGATATTATTTTGAACGATATTATTTTTCTTGGCCCTCTGGCATTCTTAGTTATTGCTATTACTTTATTTTTTGGCTTTAAGTCTTTTTCAGGTGTCGTTCTCCCTCTTTTATCAGTTGGAATAGCAATTATCTGGACATTAGGCTTAATGGCTCTTTTCAAATATGAAATAACACTTGTGTCTAATGTTTCGCCAATAATATTGTTAGCCGTTGGTAGTGCATATACAATACATGTTTTAAATAGGATAAATGAAACTACCGAATCAGATTATCATAAAAAAGTACAAGTTGCTTTGTCTTACATTATAGTTCCGGTATTTTTTGCATCTCTTACCACAATGGTAGGGTTTGTTTCATTTGTGTTTGGTTCATATTTAACTATGATTAGTTCATTTGGTTTATTTACTGCGCTTGGGGTTCTTTTTTCATTGTTACTTTCAGTTTCATTTGTTCCTGCACTGTTAACCTCTTTTAAGAATAAAGAAAAGGCAAATTTTGTAAAAGTAAAACCTAACAGAAAAGAATCAAAAATGATATTGGCTTTTTTAAAGAGGATAAACAACCTGGTATTTAATCATCCAAAGTATATTATATCTGTATGGGCTATTATTGTAATAGTTTTTATTCTTGGAACATTTAAAATTCAGCGTAAAGTTGACATGCTGGATTATTTTAAAAAAGATGATTCAGGCAGGTTAGCAGAAGAAATGCTACGTGAAAAATTTGGGGGAACATTGCCGGTTTATATAACTATTAAAGGCAATATTCAAAGTCCAGAAGTACTGAAAATGATGCGCAAAACCGAAGATTATTTGGAAAGTCTTCCTGAAATTTCTCATGCTCAGTCAGTAGCTGATTTAATAGAAGAAATGAATAACATAATGGGAGAGGGGAAAATAATACCAAATGATGAAGGGAAAATATTTAATCTCTGGTTTTTGCTTGAAGGGCAGGATATTATGGAACAGTTAGTTTCATCTGACTTAGATGAGGGTTTAATACAGGGAACATTAAATACTTCGGATAGTAAGTTGATGAATAGAGTAGTTGATAAAATTCAATTGTTTATAAATAACAATAAAAGCAATGATTTTGAAATAGAACAAACAGGTTTTCCTTCAATTTATAAAAAATTGGATAAAAGCCTTATTAAGAGCCAGTTTCAAAGTTTAATAATAGCAATTATGCTTGTTTTTTTAGCTGTTGCGGGTTTGCTTAAATCTGTTACAAAAGGGTTTTTTGCAAGTATTCCAATTATTGTAACCTTAATTGTTTTATTTGGTTTTATGGGATTCACCGGTATTCCTCTTGACGTGGCTACTGTATTGGTTGGAAGCATATCAATTGGAATTGGAGTAGATTATGCAATTCACATGATAACGCATTATAATTATGAATTCAAAAAATACGGGAAAATAAAAGAAGCACTGGAACAGAGCATTAAAATTAGCGGTAAATCAATAACAATAAATGTAGTTTCAGTAACTTTTGGGTTTATTGTATTACTTTTTTCAAGATTGGTTCCGTTACAGCGATTTGGGGCTTTAGTAGGAGTTACTATGATAACTTCAGGGTTGGCAACTTTAACACTATTGCCGGCAATTATCATATTGTCAAACAGGTATTTACCAAAACTGTTCACTATAAATTCACTAAACACCTTTGTGAAAAAAGGAATTAATACAACAAAAGAAAAATTACACTGAGAGATGTAAGTATTTTATTAATAGAAATTATAAAGATAAAACAATGAAAATTAGAAAATTTATTTTGCCATTTGTAGTAGCTATATTTTGGCAAGGACAATTAAATGCACAAACTGCACAACAAATTGTTGATAAAATGGATGAAGTAGCAAATGAAGCTACCGACCAAAAAACAGAACTTAAAATCATTTTAATTGACAAGAACGGAAAAGAAAGTACTCGTACTGCTACGTTAAAAAGCAAAGGAGATGATAGAATGTTGTTTCGGTTTACCTCTCCTGAATCGCAAGCCGGCATTTCAATTCTGTCGCTTCCTAATGGAGTAATGTATCTATATTTGCCGGCTTATGCTAAAGAAAGGAGAATAAATGCAAGTTCAAAAGGACAAAAATTTGCCGGAACCGATTTTTGTTATGAGGACATGGAAGTATCTACTATTGGCGATAAATATGATGCAAAAATACTTTCGGAAAATGCAGAAACATGGACGCTTGAAATGAACCCAAAGCCAGAAGAGAAAACAATTTACTCAAAGCTTAATATTATAGTTAATAAAAGTAATTACTATCCTCAAAGTATAGAGTTTTTTCATAAAAAAACAGGGTTAAAATCAAAAAAACTATCAAACACTAAAATTGAAAAAATTGATGGACATTGGGTTGCTACTGAAATGGAAATGGTTGACCTAAAATCAAACCACAAAACAAAAATGGAAATAGAATCTATCAAATTTAACAATGGTTTTGCAAATGATGAATTTTCTTTAAGAGAACTTAAAAAATAAAATACCATGAAACTAAAACTCTTATTATTTAGCATAACAATTGTTTTAACTAATCAATTGTTGTTTTCGCAAGAAACCATCAAGCTGAGCGGAAATCTTTATAACGAACAGCGTATAAGGCCTCAAAACAACTATAATTGGTCGTGGAATGAAAATCGGTTAGATTTACAAATACAAAAAAAATTAAAGGATAAATTCAAATTCTATTCAAATGTTTGGTTGCGTAATATTACTTATCCGGATTACCGTACCATTTATCATTTATACAGTAAAGATGCACTTTATCCATATAATTTACAGTTAAGAGAAGCATATGTAGAAATTTATGACTTTTTGTTTAAAAACCTGGATGTAACGTTTGGGAAACAACGTATTGCATGGGGGAAAGCTGATAAGTTAAACCCTACAGACAATTTAAACCCTTATGACCTTGAAGATATTTGGGATTTTGGCAGGCATAATGGTTCTGAAGCACTTCGTGCAATCTATTACATTAATGATTTTTCGGTAGAAGGAATTTTCATTCCATATTTTAGGCCAGACAACCTTCCGATAGGCGACTGGTCAACATCATTAAGCACACAAATTGCTCTACCGGCAGGGTTAGAAGTAAACAATATTTATACAAGTGTTATTCAGCCAAAACTAAATTTAAAAGAAAATTCACAATATGGCTTTAAAATAAACGGACTTCTATCCGGTTTCGATTTTTCATTAAGTTATTTATACGGAAGAGACGGACTGGGTTTACCCGCATCAACAAGCTTGATTCCTGTTGACACACAATTTGTAAATTTTATTCCGGTTGCAATAAATACTGATATTTATGCTTCTTTGTTTTTTCCACGCTATCATATTATTGGAGCAGATTTTGCCGGGTCGGTTGGGCCATTCGGTGTTTGGGGTGAAGCAGCAGTTTTTCAACCTACGGAAAAATCAATATTAACAACAGATTTATCCTTGCTTTATCCGTTTAGCCCTGTGCCGGTTATTCAGGATTCTGTAATTCTTGATAAAAAACCGTTTATTAAATTTGTTTTAGGAAGTGATATTCAATTTGGAAATGGTTTTTATTTTAATCTGCAATATTTACACGGGTTTATTAACGAACGAGGCAAAGATGCTTTAAATGACTATTTTATGGGACAACTTGAAAAATCATTCTACAACGATAAGCTGAAAATTGTTCCGGTAAGTGGTGGCTTAATTATATCGGACTGGAAGAATGTTAAAAACAATTATGCATTAATTTATGCCCCGGAAATTACATATAAGCCAAATGACGATATTGCATTAACTGTTTCATACAGATTACTTAATGGGAAAGGAAACAACCTGTTTGCTTTATTAAAAGACAAAGATGAATTAATTTTTAAAGTGCTGTTTAATTTTTAAACAATTCGCTATAAACCAGAAAGATAACAATATAAAACATGCTTATATAAAGATTACTTATTAAAAATGAATGAAACCTAAATTTGCAGTTTTTCAGAAAAAAACTATTTTTACATAAAACCAAATTTAAAATTATTCATTATGAAAAAACTAATTCTTGCTTTAACATTATTATTTTCAGTTAATTTAATATTTGCTCAAGCAAATAAAGTTGTTGGATATTGGCTTACCGAAGATGGTGATTCAAAAGTTAAAATCTTTAAAGCAACCAATGGAAAATATTATGGAAATATTGTTTGGCTTGACGAACCCAACGAGGAAGATGGAACGCCAAAAATAGATGATGAAAACCCCAACGAAGAGCTACAAACCCGGCCAATAATGAATTTGCAAATCTTAAAAGACTTTAAGTACGACGAGGATGATAGCGAATGGAACGATGGCGAAATTTATGATCCTAAAACAGGGAATACCTATTCGTGCTATATGTGGTTTGAAGGAGAAGAATTACACGTAAAAGGGTATATCGGATTTTCTTTTATTGGAAGAAGCACTGTTTGGACTAAAACAGAATTATAAAAACAGAATTTAGCACACAAATTTTGCCCAGTATTTAAGTGTAAGTATTTGGTAAATTGAACAAGAAATCGTATATTTGCGCCGAAAATCGGGAAAGAATTATTGATACAGGGGACCAAAAGTCCCCTGTTCTATTAAATAAATATTATGATTAGTGTTCAACAAATAAAAAACATTTTACTAAATCAGGAATTAGTAGATGGCTTATTTATTGTTGAAATATTAGTAAAACAAGGAAACGTGATATTGGTAAGTGTTGACAGAAAAGAAGGGATTACAATTGAAAACTGTAAACAAATTAGTCGGTTAATTGAAAATACGCTTGATAGAGAAAAAGAAGATTTTGAATTAAAGGTTTCTTCACCAGGACTTGACCAGCCACTAAAAGTACATGAGCAATTTTTAAAAAACATTGGCCGAAAAGTAGAAGTAGTAAAAGCAGATGGACAAAAAATAATTGGTGAATTAGTTAATGTAAACAAAGAATATATTGAACTTGAATATTCGGAAAAGATAAAAGTTGCAGAGAAAAAAAAGAAACAAATTGTTATAAATAAAGTAAAAATTAATTTTAAAGAGATAAAAACAACAAAAGTTGTTATTTCTTTTAAGTAAGATAAATTGAATTAAAAAATGGAAAACTTAAATCTTATTGACACTTTTTCAGAGTTTAAAGAATTAAAAAACATTGATCGTACTACAATGATGAGGGTATTGGAAGATGTTTTTAGAAACACACTATTAAAACAATACGGTTCTGATGAAAATTTTGATATTATTATTAATATTGATAAAGGTGATTTTGAAATTTGGAGAAACAGGGAAGTTGTTGAAGATGATGAAATAGAAGACCCCAGTACTCAAATTTCTTTGACAGAAGCAAAAAAGATTGACGAAGATTATGAAGTGGGCGAAGAGGTTACTGATGAAGTTAAGTTAGCTGATTTTGAGCGTCGATCTATTCTTGCTCTACGCCAAAATTTATCATCTCGAATATTGGAACTTGAAAAAGACAATATTTTTGGTAAATATAAAGACAGGATTGGTGAAATAATTACCGGTGAAGTGTATCAAATTTGGAAAAAAGAAATTATGGTAATTGATGATGAAGGGAATGAATTAATACTTCCACGGTCGGAGCAAATACCCACCGATTTTTTCAGAAAAGGAGACACATTAAGAGCCGTTGTTCTTAAGGTAGAAATGCGTAATAATAATCCATTAATTTTAATTTCCAGAGTTTCGCCTGTTTTCCTTGAGCGTTTGTTTGAACTTGAAGTTCCTGAAATTTTTGATGGACTTATTACGATTAAAAAAATAATCAGAATACCGGGCGAAAGAGCAAAAGTTGCAGTTGAATCGTACGACGAAAGAGTTGACCCGGTTGGTGCTTGTGTTGGAATGAAAGGTTCGAGAATACATGGCATAGTTCGAGAACTGAAAAATGAAAATATAGATGTAATTAACTTTACAAATAATATTGAACTATTTATTCAGCGTGCTTTAAGCCCGGCAAAAATTAGTTCTATTAAAATTAACCATGAAAAGAAAACTGCTGAAGTTTTTTTAAAGCCCGACCAGGTATCTTTAGCAATAGGTAAAGGCGGATCAAATATTAAATTAGCAAGCCAGTTGACTGAATATGAAATAGATGTTTACCGGGAAATTGAAGAAGAAGACGAAGATGTTGATTTAGAGGAATTTGCCGATGAAATAGAAAGCTGGATAATTGATGAATTAAAAGCAATTGGTTGTGATACTGCAAAAAGTGTTCTTGATCTTTCAGAAGCTGACTTGATAAAAAGAACCGATCTTGAAGAAGAAACAATAAAAGAGATACTTAAAATATTTAAAGCGGAATTTGAATAATACAATAGATAAATTAATTTCGCACTATTCTTTGTTTTGTGCGTGTTTTAAAATAATACCTTAAGTCGAATTATGACAATTAATAAAAAAGCAAAAAGGCTTAGTAAATTAGCTCGGGAATTTAATGTTGGAATTTTAACGATTGTTGAATTCCTAAAAGGTAGTGGTATCGATATTGATACTAATCCTAACACAAAAGTATCAGCTGAATGTTATGAACTATTAGTTTCAGAATATGACCCTGACAGAAAAACACGCGAGGAATCTGAAAAATTAGAGCTGGGAATTAACAGAGCCAAGAATGAAATAATTGATGTTGAAGAGAAAGAAAAGGAAGAAGAAAAAGCGGAGGAAGAAGAATCTACATTTATAGAACCGGAAGTTGATGAAAAAGTTAATATTAAGGTAGTTGGCAAAATTGATTTGGAACCACCTGTTAAGGAATCGGTTGAAATAGTTGAAGAAGAACCAGAGCAAATAACAGAGGAGGAAACTATTGATACTCCAACGGCAATAGAAGATAAAGAACAACAAGAAATAGAAGTTGAAGAACAACCAACAGCAGTAGAGGCAGAAGTAGAAGAAAAACCGAAAAAAGCAGACAAGGATAGTATTAAAGTAGTTGGGAAAATAGATTTATCGTCTATTAATCAAAAAACAAGGCCCCCTAAAAAAACAAAACAGGAAAAAGAGGAAGAACGAAAACTAAAACACAAACCTAAAAAAGTTGTTAAAAGAGGCAAAGAGCCGGAACAAAAGGAAAAACAAACACAAATAGCTTCACAAGAAAACACAACCAAAGAAGATAATTTTCTTAAAACAAAAGTTGAAAACCTTTCTGGGCCAACCATTGTTGGTAAAATAGAGATTAAAAAAACAGCACCGAAGGCTCCGGGAAATGCTGATTCTAGTGATAGGAAGAAGAAGAGAAAACGGATTAAAAAAGATAAAGTTGAGGTATCGGGCAAGAAACCGGATGCTACACAAGACAGAACACATAAGAAAAAGAAAAATCATAAAGAGCATGCAGGCAAGCCGTGGCATCAGAAAGCAGAAGTAAGCGAAGAAGAAGTTCAAAAACAAATAAAAGATACGCTTGCAAGGTTAACTTCTAAAGGAAAATCAAAAAGTTCAAAATACAGACGGTCAAAACGAGATGCCATTTCACAACGACATACAGAGGAAGCCGAAAAACAAGAACAGGAAAAGAACATTTTGAAAGTAACTGAATTTGTTACTGCCAATGAACTGGCAACCATGATGAATGTTTCTGTTACAGAAGTTATTTCTGCTTTTATGAGCTTGGGAATGGTTGTTTCAATTAATCAAAGGCTGGATGCTGAAACGATGGTATTAGTTGCTGAGGAATTTAATCACAAAGTGGAATTTGTTGATGCTGAGGTATTAGATTCTATTGAAGTTGAAGAGGATGATGAAAAAAGCCTTATAGCCAGGCCTCCAATTGTAACGGTTATGGGCCATGTTGACCATGGAAAAACCTCACTATTGGATTTTATTCGTAAAACAAATGTTATTGCCGGTGAAGCCGGAGGAATAACACAACATATTGGTGCATATAATGTTACATTAAAAAATAAGAAAAAAATAACATTTTTAGATACACCCGGACACGAAGCTTTTACTGCTATGCGAGCACGCGGAGCTCAGGTTACCGATGTTGCCATAATTGTTGTTGCTGCTGACGATAATGTAATGCCACAAACGGTTGAAGCCATAAACCATGCACAAGCTGCAAATGTTCCAATTGTATTTGCCATAAATAAAATTGATAAACCAGGAGCTAATCCTGAAAAAATTAAGGAAGAATTGGCAAACATGAATTTATTAGTTGAAGAGTGGGGAGGAAAACATCAATCACAAGATATTTCAGCAAAAAAAGGTGAAAATATAGAAGAATTACTTGAAAAAGTTTTATTAGAAGCAGAAATGCTTGAATTAAAAGCTAATCCTAATAAAAATGCTGTTGGTGTTGTTCTTGAATCGTCCCTTGATAAAGGTAGGGGATATATTACAACGGTTTTAGTTGAAGGAGGAACTTTGAAATTAGGAGATATTGTTTTAGCGGGAAGCTATACCGGAAAGGTTAAAGCATTGTATAACGAAAGAGATAAGCATATTGAAAATGCCGGGCCTGCAACACCTGCTTTAATTCTGGGTTTGAATGGAGCTCCACAAGCTGGAGATAAGTTTACTGTTATGGAAAACGAACGGGAAGCAAAAGCAATAGCAAATAAAAGGAAACAGCTTCACAGGGAACAAGGACTTAGAACACAAAAGCATATTACACTTGATGAAATAGGAAGGCGAATTGCAATTGGGAATTTCCAAAATCTTGATATTGTTATAAAAGGTGACGTTGATGGTTCAATAGAAGCACTTTCTGATTCATTAATTAAATTATCGACCAATGAAATTCAGGTAAATGTAATTCATAAAGGAGTTGGTGCTATTTCAGAGTCTGATGTTTTATTAGCAGTAGCATCCAATGCAATAATTATAGGCTTTCAGGTAAGGCCAACTTTAGGAGCTAGAAAGTTAGCCGAAAGAGAAGAAATTGACATACGCCTATACTCAATTATTTATGATGCTATAAATGAATTGAAAGATGCAATGGAAGGTATGTTGTCGCCGGAAATTAAAGAAGAAATT
Organism: Chlorobiota bacterium; assembly: GCA_013152655.1. Lineage (GTDB taxonomy): Bacteria > Bacteroidota > Bacteroidia > Bacteroidales > B39-G9 > JAADFW01. The sequence continues at coordinate 26,933 of JAADFW010000091.1, read as the reverse complement.
GTTAGCACTCTTGAAATTAGAGAAACATTCAAAATTACAAAAGTTGGAACAATTGCCGGATGTATGGTGAAAGAAGGAAAAATAAACCGAAATACAAAAGTGCGGATTATTAGAGATGGTATTGTTATTTATACCGGCGAACTTGGATCGCTAAAACGATTTAAAGATGATGTGAAAGAAGTATCCTCCGGTTATGAATGTGGTTTGAACATAATGAATTTTAATGATATTAAAGTAGGAGATATTATTGAAGGATATAAAGAAGTTGAAATAAAAAGAAAACTGTAAATTCATATAGAGACAAACGTTTTTTCAGGATAAAGCATTTTTATATCTATCAATATATTGATTTAGCATTTTTCTTTTGTATTGCATAATATAGCGAGGGTGGGACAGTGGTATTATTTCTTTAAAAAAATTATATTGTCGGTTTATTCTACTGAAGTATTTAAAGTTTTTTCCTTCGCCAAGACAAAAACAGCGTTCTGTATTTATTTCAAAATCAATTTGTTTTCTTAGTGTTTCAACAATAAATGGTGTTACACTGTTTTCAAGTGTTTTATTATCATAATAATTAAGATTTTTACCATCCTTAGTAAATCCCAGTGGACAAAGAGAGCTAATTAAAAATTTTGAATAAAAATCTTTCACATTGCTAATTGTATTTATTAATCGATATACAAAATCTGAAGAAAGCTCAGGATTTTTTTTAAAGCTATTTCCTATGCCACATTCTTTTAAAAGCCTTATAGGGTCAGTAAAAGGAATTCCGGTTATTCCGGCACCGTGTCTGCCCGGGTTTATTCCCAGAATGATTGTTCGCCGGTTATTATCGTTATAATATTTAAAATAAAAAGCTTTAGTTGCTTCAATTACTTTTTCATCTGAAAATGGAAACAAAACATTTATACCGGAAGGTATGTCCGCTTCAATTTTAAGCGATTGATTAAAAGCAATAATTTTTTCAGCAATGGACATTAGTTTTTTTATTATAAGAAATTAAATTAATATTATGTGTTATACTCAAATGAAGCGTATTTTAATCCATACTAAATTGTATAATACCGATATGATAACTGTTATTGGCCAAACACCGGACTAATACAAATATCCAAAAGGTATTACTATAAAATGACACCAACAAAACTAAGTAATTCTCTACAGAATAAAGTCAATAGTAAACAGGAATTAATTTGTTTTTTTATAATATTTATTTAGGATAAAAAATTCAAATAAAAAGACTATTGCAAAAGCATCATTTAATTAACTTTACTTTTTAATACTAAACTATTCAATTTCAGAATAACTAATTTTTATTTTACTACTATGAAATACAGAAAACTTGGTTTAAACGGCCCTGAAATATCAACAGTTGGTTTTGGAGCTTGGGGAATCAGCGGACGCGATTGGGGAAACACAAATGATGAAAATTCACGTAAAGCAATTCATGCAGCTCTCGATGCAGGAGTAAATTTTATAGATACAGCTGATGTTTATGGATTTGGGCATTCTGAGGAATTAATTCGCCAAGTGTTAGACGAAAGAACTGATAAAGACAAAATTGTGATAGCCTCAAAAGCAGGGAATAATTTTTATCCTTTCATAGGACAAAACCATGAAATCACACCTGCTAACGAAGATTATTCTGTTAAACACCTTGAATTTGCGGTGGAACAAAGCTTAAAACGCCTTAATATTGAGGCATTAGACATACTTCAACTGCATAGCCCCGGACTTGAAATTTTAGAGCAAGACGAGCCCTGGCTGGCACTGGAAAAATTGAAAAAGGCAGGGAAAATTAAACATGCCGGCTGGAGTGTACAGTCGTTTAAGGAAACAAGCCAGGCACATATTCTTGAAAAGCATCATGAACTGATTGATATTATTCAGGTAAGATATAACCTTCTGGAGAGAGAAGCTGAAAATGTTTTATTCCCTTTGGCTATTAAATATGGAACGGGTGTTATTGTACGCATTCCCTTGTTATTTGGATTATTATCAGGAAAATTCAAACGGAATGATACTTTTGGGAAGAACGACCACCGGAGGTTTAATCTTTCACCTGAAAAGCTAACTGCATATCTTGATAATTTTGTAAAATATCAACCTTTGTTTAATGCTTATCCGGATTACAGCCCGGCACAACTTAGCCTTCGGTTTTGCGTTTCACATCCGGCATGCCATGTGGTAATTCCCGGCGGGAAAACTATTCAGCAAGTACAGGAAAAAAATGTAATAGCTTCAGACCTTGACTTTATACCTTTTGAAGCTTTTGATTTAAAGGAATAAAAAAAGCCAGAATCATTCGACTCCGGCTTTTTCTTGGCTCCCCTTCTAGGACTTGAACCTATGCCGAAAGCTTTCGGCACCCTGATTAACAAGCCTTATATTTAAATAGAAGCTTTTGAGTAATTTCTGAATATATTACCAGATTTTCAATGTACTTTTTACTTTTCATTTGTTTTATATGCTTTTCGATTAGAACAGCTTGATGCATGCTTTCACATTCTATTGATAGAAAAAGCTCCCAATCATCTGCATGTGAGGTAAATTTTTTGTATCCATAGTATTTTTTTATATGCCTTTCTAATCTAATATTTGGTTTCGCTGTCGTTGCACCTATATAAAATTTATTTAGTTTTTGGCTCTTTAATATGTAACAAAATGCTTTCATTTTATTATAAAAAAAGCCAGAATCATTCGACTCCGGCTTTTTCTTGGCTCCCCTTCTAGGACTTGAACCTAGGACCCCCTGATTAACAGTCAGGTGCTCTAACCAACTGAGCTAAAGAGGAATTTTGAGGTGCAAAAATAGTAGGTTTTCGTTAAATAAAAAATATATTTGTGGATTATTTTAAAAATAATTTATTAATTAATTCCTATTAAAAAACATCTGTAATAAATGATTAAGGTATTAGGTATGGGCAATGCCCTGGTAGATATAATGACAAGTTTAGATGATGATAACATTCTTGCAAAATTATCATTTCCAAAAGGAAGTATGCAATTGGTAAACAAAGAATCTTCAAATAAAATACTGAAAGCTACTTCACATTTAAAACAAGTACAAGCTGCCGGGGGCTCGGCAGCAAATACAATACACGGCTTATCCAGTTTAGGTATAAAAACAGGGTTTATCGGTAAAATTGGAAAAGATATGTTAGGCGAATTTTTTGAAAAAGACCTTAAAGCAAACCATATTGAGCCAAACCTTTTTATAAGTGAGAATGAATCTGGCAGAGCAATAGCATTGGTAAGTCCTGATTCTGAACGTACTTTTGCTACTTTTTTGGGTGCAGCAGTTGAATTAGATGCAACTGATTTAAGTGACAAACTTTTTAAAAATTATAATTACTTCCATATTGAAGGTTATTTGGTACAGAATCATAGCCTTTTAGAAAAAGCATTGCATCTTGCAAAAAAGGAAAATTTAATAATTTCTCTTGACTTAGCAAGTTTTAATGTTGTAGAAGAAAATCAGGACTTTTTAAGAAACATGATTAAAAATTATGTAAATATTGTATTTGCTAACGAAGAAGAAGCTAAAGCATTTACAGGAAAAGAACCGGATGCAGCCCTTGATGAAATTTCAAGCTTGTGCGATATTGCAGTTGTTAAAGTAGGTAAAAAAGGTTCTTTAATTAAGCGGGGAAATGAAATAACTAAAATTGGCATTATTGGTGCAGAGCCCATAGACACCACTGGTGCTGGTGATTTATATGCTTCCGGATTTTTATATGGACATATTAAAGGTTGTTCTCTTGAAAAGTGTGGTAAATTAGGTGCTCTTTTATCCGGTAAAGTTATTGAAGAAATAGGAGCAAAAATATCTTCTGACAAATGGAATGCTGTAAAACAAAGTGTTGATAAATATCAATAATATTCTCTATTGGATTAAACAATTTTAAATTAGATTTGCTTAATCTGGAAAAATTGAATTATTCACTATCTTAATGTAAAATAACCCGTAGTGTTGATGTTACACATATTCATTTGCATAAAAAAAATCAAATCTCACCAAGAGGAATTAAAAATAAACTTATTTAAAGTTCAATTTTAACAAACAATTAATTGATTTCAAATACGAGTTTAAATAGTTTATTATAGTTTTTATAACCATTTGGCTAACTTTGTATCAAATCAAATCAAATGCCGCATTTTCATAACAATAATATTATTGAACCGGAAAAGAAAAAAGTAACCACACAAAATTTAAAAAAACTTTTAAAGTTATTTCGTTTTGTCAAACCACAGTTCAGGCCTTTTATTATAGGATTGTTTTTTTTACTTCTTTCAAGTTTAACAAATCTTATTTTCCCGGCCTTAATGGGAGAATTGTTAGATTCGGCTCAAAATAAAGTAGTTAGCGAAATTAACCGAATAGCTATTTTTCTTCTGCTTATATTTTTCGCAAATGCAATATTTTCTTATTTCAGAATTTATTTATTTGCAAAAGTTACCCAGAAAACTTTAGCTCTTTTACGACAAACAACATATAATCATCTCATTCAATTACCTATGAGTTTTTTTACCGGCAGAAGAGTTGGTGAATTAAACAGCCGTATTTCATCAGACATTTCACTTTTGCAGGAAACATTTACATCAACCTTAGCACAATTTATCAGGCAGGTAATAATTATAATAGGAGGAATTATTTTATTAACTGTTATATCTCCGCGTTTAACAATTTTTATGTTAGCTCTGGTTCCTATCGTATTTGTTTTGGCAAGGTATTTTGGGAAATATGTTCGAAAATATTCAAGGAAAACACAAGATAAAATTGCCGATTCAAACATTATAGTTGAAGAAACGTTAACCGGAATCAATAATGTAAAAGCTTTTGCAAACGAGTTTTATGAAATGACTCGCTATAAAAAGAGTACCAATGAAGTAGTAGATATAGCATTACAAGGTGCTCGTTGGAGAGGTGCTTTTGCTTCTTTTATAATTTTTGCACTCTTTGGTTCTATTGTAGGTGTTATTTGGTATGGAGTTTATCTGGTTAATCAGGGTGCAGGAATGTCTTCGGGCGATTTGTTCAAATTTATACTGTACTCTGTTTTTGTTGGTTCTTCAATTGGAGGGATTGCTGATTTGTATTCTCAAATTCAAAAAGCTTTAGGTGCAACTGAAAATTTACTTACTATTTTAGAAGAAAAAAAGGAAATGTTGAACGGACAAACAAAAGAAAATAACATAGCTTTTGGGAAAATTAAATTTGATAGTGTTTCTTTTTATTATCCTTCAAGAGATAAATTACATGTTTTAAGAAATATAAATTTTGAAATTAAACAGGGAGAACAGGTTGCATTGGTTGGGCCGTCAGGGGCGGGTAAATCTACTATAACGAATTTATTATTAAGGTTTTACGAACCAGTTGAAGGAATCATTAAAATTGATGATAAAACGGCAACAAGTTATTCTTTACATGAGTTAAGAAACAATATTTCAATAGTTCCGCAAGAAGTGTTATTGTTTGGAGGAAGCATAAAAGAGAACATTGCTTATGGAAACCCTTATGCATCAGATAATGAAATACTTGAAGCTGCAAAAAAAGCCAATGCAATGCAATTTATTGAGGAATTTCCCGATAAGATGGAAACATTAGTTGGAGAGCGCGGTGTTCAGCTTTCTGGTGGACAGCGTCAGCGAATAGCTATTGCAAGAGCAATTTTAAAGAACCCTAAAATTTTAATTCTTGATGAAGCTACCAGTTCGCTTGATTCAGAATCAGAAAAATTAGTACAGCAAGCTTTGGTTGTGTTAATGAAAAACAGAACGTCGTTGGTTATTGCCCACCGGCTAAGCACCATAAGAAATGCCGATAGAATATTAGTAATTGATAAAGGTGAAATTAAAGAAGCCGGCACTCATACAGAATTAATGCAAATAAAAAACGGAATTTATAAAAACCTTAATCAATTACAGTTGTCTTCCATTTTGTAAATGGCAATTTTTATTCTGGGAAATAACCCCTGATAATACCTCTTTTTGAATTGTGAATAAAAAGCATAATCTGATCTCTTTCATCAGTAGCAGGCATATTTGCTTCAAGGTATTCTTTGGCTTGTGTGTTATTCACCCCGGCAAGAAAATATATTCTGTATATTTCTTGTATTTCGTTTATTTTAGCGTTGTCAAAACCTCTTCGTCTTAAACCAATTGAGTTGAGGCCAACATATGAAAGCGGATCGCGCCCGGCTTTAATATAAGGAGGAACATCTTTTCTAACTAAACTTCCACCTGAAATCATAGAATGTGCGCCGATATGTACAAATTGATGAACAGCAGTTAAGCCACTAATAATAGCAAACTCATCTATTATAACCTCGCCGGCCAGATTTACACTGTTCACTAAAATAACATTATTCCCAATTATACAATCATGGGCAATATGCGTGTATGCCATTAACAGGCAGTTTTCACCAACAATTGTAGCACCTTTTGCTTTTGTCCCTCTGTTTATTGTTACACATTCTCTAATAGTAGTATTATCACCTATTTCAGCAGTAGTTTTTTCACCATCAAATTTCAAATCTTGTGGAATTGCAGATATAACAGCACCGGGAAACACTTTACAATTTTTACCGATACGTGCGCCATCCATTATGGTAACGTTTGGCCCAATCCATGTGCCTTCGCCAATTTCCACATCATTATCAATAGTAACAAATGGTTCAATTACAACATTATTTGCAATTTTTGCATCAGGATGTACATATGCCAAAGGCTGTTTCATTTCAGTTTATTTTATGTTTAATACTAATTCTATATTTTGTCTTTTACTACTTGTGCCATTAATTCTGCTTCGGTAACTAAATTATTTCCCACAAATGCCTGGGCTTTCATCTGTGCTATTCCCCTACGTATAGGGCTCATTAATTCTAATCTAAATAATAAAGTGTCGCCCGGCACAACTTTACGTTTAAAACGAACATTGTCTATTTTTAAAAAATATGTAGAATAATTTTCCGGGTCAGGAACGGTACTTAACACCAAAACCCCACCTGTTTGAGCCATAGCTTCAACTTGTAAAACACCCGGCATTATAGGGTCGTTAGGGAAATGCCCAACAAAAAAACCTTCGTTCATAGTCACATTTTTTAACCCGATAATATAGTCGTCGCCTATTTCAATAATTTTATCAACTAATAAAAATGGATTTCTATGAGGTAAGATTTTTTCAATTTGCTTAATATTTAATGCAGGTTCTTTTGATGGATCATAAACAGGCACAAGGTTTTTATCATGGTTATTTTTTATTGACAGTTTAAGCTTTTTTGCAAATTCTGTATTCGCATGGTGTCCCGGCCTTGTTGCAATTACACGGCCAATAATAGGGCGGCCAATAAGCGAAAGGTCGCCAATCATATCAAGCAATTTATGCCGTGCCGGTTCATTGCTGAAAAACAGGTCAAGGTTATTTAATACTCCTTCAGGCTTAACTTTTACTTTTGGTTTTTGAAACAAGTCAGCCAATCGGTCTAATTCTTTTTGTGATACTTTTCTGTCAACAATAACAATTGCATTATTTAAATCGCCACCTTTAATAAGATTATTTTTTAATAATGCTTCTAATTCACGCAAAAAAACAAAAGTACGGCAGGGAGCAATATCGTGTTCAAAGTTTTTTATAGTGTTTAGGGTTGCAAATTGGTTTTTTAATTCATGAGAATCATAATCAATTAATACATTCAGGCTAAAATGGTCGTCAGGAAATGCTATTAATTCCACCCCGTCAATTTCATTTGTATAAACCATTTTTTCCTTAACAACATAATATTTTTTATTCTCTTTTTGTTCAGCAATTCCTGCTTTTAAGATAGCCTCAACAAATAATTTTGCACTACCGTCCATAATAGGAACTTCAGGGCCGTTAATTTCAAGTAATGCATTATCAATGCCTAACCCGTAAAGTGCAGAAAGAGCATGTTCTACCGTACTAATTCTTGCTCCATGTTCTTCAACAGTTGTCCCTCTTGAAGTGTCAACAACATTTTCAACAATAGCTCTGATTATTGGCTTTTCTTTTAGGTCAATACGTTGAAATTTATAACCATGATTTTCAGGAGCAGGCTTAAATGTTAATGTAACATCTATTCCGGTGTGCAATCCTTTTCCATTAACAGATATAGGATTTTTAAGAGTTTTTTGCTTTTCTACCATTTTGTACCAAGTATTAAATATAAATTACTAAAAGCGACTGCTTTAAACAAACTAACGCAAAAGTTGTAAAAAATGTTAGCAAAAAAAAATTTATTTGTCATTCAGTTCTATTAAGAGGTAATTTAATATTTTATATAATTAACTATTTATTAAGTTGTTGTGCTAATATTTTCTGTATGTATTTACCAATAATATCAAACTCCAGATTAACAACTGTTCCTTTTTTTATTTGATGAAAATTTGTTAAGTCATAAGTAAAAGGAATAATAGCAACCTGGAATGAGGTATCCTTCGAATTAACTACTGTTAAACTAACACCATTTACAGAAACAGAACCTTTTTCAACTGTTATATTTCCTTTTGTCGGGTCATATTCAAAAGTAAAATACCAGCTTCCGTCTGCTTCCTTAACTTCTGTACAAATTGCAGTTTGGTCAACATGGCCTTGAACTAAATGCCCGTCTAAAAGTGCCTCCATTCGCATACTTCTTTCCAAATTTACTTTATCACCCAATTTTAACAAGCCAAGATTAGACTTAATTAACGTTTCTTGTACGGCTGTTACTGTATAGGTATTATCTTTAATATCTACAACTGTTAAGCAAACACCATTATGGGCAATACTTTGGTCAATTTTCAACTCATTAACAAAAGAGCATTCCATAGTTATATGAAGATTCTCTTTATCTTTTTCAAGCTTTACTACTTTTGCTGCTTCTTCAACAATTCCTGAAAACATATTTTATTTATTTAAAATTAAAAAATTGCTGCGAAGGTAATATAAATTATATACATAAGGAAAGACTAATGTCTTGCAAAATGGATGCGTAGAAAGGATAATTAATATAGTTGTTTAAAGTATTTTTATATTAGGGTTTCAATTAAAAAGCCGGACAAAATTGCCCGGCTTTAAACAAAATTTATTTTATAAAATATTATAATTTATACGCTATTCCCAAGGTTAAATAAGAAATACCATAACCTAATTCAGCCATAGCTCCCAAATTATCGTTAAAATAGTAACGGGCACCAAGGAATAGAGAATAACTAATTCCGCTTGAGGTAGCACCTAAACCCGTTATCCCGCTCCAGTCTCCGGTTTGTTTAGCCGATACTATATTGTAACCAATCATTAATCCGCCATAAGTATCGAAATTATCAATTAGTTGCATATGGTAATAACCCCTTGCTCCAACAATAATACTTGTGTATTTATATCCGTATGTTGTCCCCAGAAAAGATGTTTCCCATTGTGAACCGGTCATTCCTAAATAACCGCCAATACCAATAGTTCCAGGGCCTATTTCATCTTTAAACCCTTGTTCGTATGATATAGATATTGGAGGTATGGTTGTATTATATCCGCTTCCTGTGTAAAGAGTTGAACCAAACCCAATTCCCGGTGTTATTAAACGATCGCTTAGATTAAATACTTGTGCATTAAGACTTACAACTGCAAGCGTTGCAAACAAAGTAATTATTAATGTTTTTTTCATAATTTTTAAATTTTTGATTAATAATAAATAAATGTTAAATATAAAAGCAATATTATATACAACTTAAGACAAATTTATATGCAACAAGTTGCATTAAATGCAAAAAACATAAAGAGATAAAATGAATATAAAGGAGAATAAGAATTCTTATTTGGTGTTTATCAGTAAAATCATATATCTTTGATAGGCTTAGCCGATAGACAGGTAAGCTCTTAATATATTAGCATAAAAACAGAACTTTTATCCAATATTTGAACTAATTTGTCTTACTTGCTGTTAATGGTTGGACATAATAACTATTTGAAAGCATATAAAAAAGTTTATTTTCTTTCTTATAATTATTAAAAACAATTTAGTTGTAATAGATTAGTTCAGGAAAACATAAGGTTTTCCCAATAATCTTTTTTAGTATAATATGATAAAATAAGATGAAACAGGCATGGTAAAAATAATTATTAACACATAAGACAATGATTGTTTTTTTTATGCAGTTCCTTCCGGCCTGTAAAAATTAAAAAATAAACGGATGAAAAAATTTGAAAAATTAATAAATGAAAAAAATAAGAGTATCTTCTTTAATCATCAAAAAAAAGATATAAATGCGTTAAAAAATTCATTGGACCAATTAAAAAGTGAGCATGATAATGTAAAAGAAGACTTAAATACAATAAGTTATATGTTAAGTTTAATAGACAAACATTCTTTTGGAAATGATATAAAAACAACTAATGATATAATTGAACATAATCATATAAGCAAATGGATTAAAGAAACAAAAGCTGCATTTGAAAAACTCTATTTAATGAATAGCGAAGAATTAAAACAATCTGATAAAGAATTTATTAGTGCTGAAAAAGTAAAATTAACTTCAGAATTTAATCGTTTAGAAAAACAATTAAACTACCTTGATGCCATAATTGCCAAAACAGTAATATTATTACAAGATTTACAGGAAAATTTATGTAAAAGCATTACCAAAGGCTATGATTTAGCTGCTATAGGTGAAAAATTACTTGAAAAATTTGGCAAAAAAACAGATCTTACTTTATATTCTGTTGGAAGAAAAAATTTTATTAAATTCATAGAAGATACTTTTTTAATTAACAAAATAAAATCAAAAGAAATACTTGACTTGCTTATAGAACGTAAAGTTCTTGATTACGTAATAGATTTGTCTAATATTGATGTTACCTATTATAATAATAATTCTGAATCAAATAATTTTATTCCTGTAGAGGGTAATTGGATAATTAATTCTTAAAAAAAATGAAAAGTAAAAAGCTTAGCCTGGTTGAGGTAATATCAATGGCTGTTGGAACAATGATTGGTGCAAGTATTTTTTCAATTTTTGGTTTTGGGGCACAAGTTGCCGGCCAGGACTTACCTGAAGCATTTTTACTTTCTGGTGTATATGCATTAATTGTAGCATATTCTTATGCTATTCTGGGTTCAAAGATAGTTTCTAATGCAGGGCCTATTGCATTCATTTTAAAAGGCATGGGAGATAATATTTTTACAGGAGCACTAAGTATTCTTATGTGGTTGACATATGTTGTATCAATTTCTCTTTTTGTTAAGGGTTTTGCAGGTTATTTTCTTCCATTAGTACACGTTGAACCTACTACTTTTTCCATTGGAATAGTTGAGGTAGTTGTTATTTCGTTTTTTACTGCTCTAAATTTTTTTGGAAGCAAAGCGGTTGGTAAAGCCGAATTTTATATTGTACTTACAAAGCTTTCCATTTTGATGATTTTTATTCTTGGCGGATTTTTGACAATAAAAGGTAATTATATAATACCTGTTTTCGACAATAGCCATATGAATGGACTATTCAATGCGTCTATAATATTTTTCTTGTCGTACATGGGGTTTGGCCTTATTACCAATGCTTCTGAAAACATAAAAAACCCTAAAAAAAATGTTCCGTTAGCAATATATGCAAGCATTATTATTGTAATGATTATTTACGTTTTAATTTCACTTGTTACGTTGGGTAATCTTCCTTTAGCAGAAATTATAAAAGCACAGGAAAACGCTTTGGCAGAGGCAGCCAGGCCTTTTTTAGGGAGTTTTGGCTTTCTGCTTATTTCAATAGGTGCTTTATTTTCTATTTCTTCAGCTTTAAATGCAACAATTTTTGGTGGGGCTAATATTGCATATTCTTTAGCTAAAGATGGTGAATTACCAGAAAGTTTTGAAAGGAAAGTTTGGTTTAAATCAACAGAAGGTTTGTATTTCACCGCAGGCCTTGGCCTTTTAGCTGCTTTATTTTTCGACTTGAGTGAAATAGCCATTATTACCAGTACCGTTTTCACTGTTATTTACATATTTGTTTTAATATCTCATATTAAATTAAGCAAACAATATGGAGGTAGTAAGCCTCTTATTATATTTAATCTTATAATTATTTTTGTTGTTTTTGTAGCATTAATGAAATATCAGTGGGAAACTCAAAAAAATGTTTTTTATACAAGCGTATTGATTTTTCTCGGAGCTATAATTGTAGAATATCTTGTTAGAAAGATTAATAAACGAAATTTAAAACAAATAATGACTATATCTTAACCCGTATTAAAACTTTAATCTTTGTGCAGGTATAAGGTATCAAAACCTTCTGGTGTAGTATTCTATAACCTGATTTTTATAATTCCCAAGTCAACCTACTCTACCGTAACAGATTTTGCCAGATTTCTTGGCTGGTCAACATTGCAGCCACGCATTACTGCAATATAATATGACAATAATTGCAAAGGTATTACCGTTGCTAATGGTGCCAAAGCTGCATCGTTTTGTGGAACTTCAATTACATGGTCAGCTAAGTTTTTTATTATAGTATCTCCTTCTGTTACAAGTGCAATTACTTTTCCATTTCGTGCTTTAACTTCCTGAATGTTAGAAACAATTTTTTCGTATGAGCCGTCTTTTGTAGCAATAACTACAACGGGCATATTTTTATCAATTAAAGCAATTGGGCCATGTTTCATTTCTGCAGCCGGGTATCCTTCTGCATGTATATATGAAATTTCTTTTAATTTTAAAGCACCTTCAAGTGCAACAGGGAAAAAATAACCTCTTCCGAGATATAAGAAATTTTCGGAGTCTTTATAAAGTTCAGCTATTTTCTTATATTCCTCACTATTCTTCAAAATCTTGTCGATAGTTTTCGGTATATTCACTAATTCTTTTATCAGTCTTTTCCGTTCTTTATCAGATATTGTATTTTTCTTTTCAGCCAATACAAGTGCCATCATTGTTAATACGGTAACCTGTGCGGTAAAAGCTTTTGTTGAAGCAACTCCAATTTCAGGCCCGGCATGTGTGTAAACACCAGCATCGGTATAACGCGGAATACTTGAGCCCACCACATTACATATTCCCAATACGGTTGCACCTGCATTTTTGGCCAGTTTAATAGCAGCTAAAGTATCAGCGGTTTCGCCACTTTGACTAATGGCAATAATAACATCTTCTTTATGAATTATCGGGTTTCTATATCTAAATTCTGACGCATACTCTACTTCCACGGGGATTCTCGCCAAATCTTCGAAAAGATATTCGCCAACAAGCCCTGCATGCCACGAAGTACCACAGCCAATTATTATTATTCTTTTGGCAGCCAATAATTGAGGAATTACGTTAAAAAGCCCTCCTAAATGAACTAATGTATTATCTGCAGATATTCTTCCTCTAAAAGTGTCGTTTATAGCTCTTGGTTGCTCAAATATTTCTTTCAGCATAAAATGGTCAAATCCATTTTTGTCAATTTCACCAATTTCAAGGTCAACTTTTTGGACTTTTGGAGTAAGCCTGTCGTTATGAACAGTTTTCAGGATTAATTCATCCTTTTTTAGAATAGCAACATCGTCGTCGTTTAAATAAATAACGCTATTTGTATATTCAACAATTGGTGTAGCATCAGATGCCAGAAAATATTCTCCTTTTCCAACTCCGATTACTAACGGGCTTCCTTTTCTTGCAGCAATTAATTTATCTTTTTCGTCTTTGCAACTAATAACCAAGCCATAAGCTCCAATTACTTTAGTAAGTGCAAGCCTTACAGCAATTTCAGCAGTTACTTTTCCTTTTAAATAAATATATTCAATTAAATTAGCAAGTACTTCTGTGTCAGTTTCGCTAACAAACTTATATCCCCTGTCTTTAAGTCGTTTTTTTAATCTTGAGTAATTTTCGATAATACCATTGTGAATTACCGTAAAATATCCGTTTTGTGAAACTTGCGGATGTGCATTTTCGTCATTTGGCTCGCCGTGTGTTGCCCAGCGCGTATGTCCCATTCCTATATTTCCTGAAATATCTTTGTCTGCTACAAATTTCTCTAAATCAGCAACTTTTCCTTTACATTTGTAAGTTTTAACCGTATCGTCTAATATGGCAATACCTGCTGAATCATAACCTCGGTATTCTAACCGTTTTAAACCATTAATTATTATGGGATATGCATTTTTATCGCCAATATATCCTACTATTCCGCACATATTTGTAAAGTTTATATTTTAGAATATGTTATTTTCAATGTAATTGGATTTGAATTTCTTCCACTCCTCAAAACGGCCCTTCGGGCATTAGTTGCACTACCGTATGAATATAAGTAAAAACCTTTAGTCGTAATCTCTTTTCTAATTAATTTTTGAAAATACGAGGTAATATTGAATGAATATCCATTTATTTCAGAATTATAACTTTCACCTGTATAGCTTAAGGAACCATTTTCGTTTACTTGAATATAATCTGGAATATATTGTCGGGTATCATCTTCATTAATACCTTTAAGAACTAATCTGTTTGGAACAGCATATTCTTTATAATAAGAATTTTCTTCCTGAACAGTAAAAATCAGCTCTGTTCTGTTTATAATTATATCAGAAGAATCTTGCCAGGAATTTAATCCGGGTATTTCAATTCTGGATTGTAATCCAGACATTGCCTGAATATAAATAACCGTATCTTCTATATTATTATCGATATTCTTAATAGACGAATTTTCATATTCATGATTAAACAAATTAATTTTTGGTGTTTCAACCGATGTAAGAAACGAATACTGTTTTGAGGTTGTATCAGCCATATCGGTATAGTATAAACTTAAGCGGGAGGATGTAGAAGACAGGTTTATATAATAAATAGTACCACCAATAACAACCGGGTCTGCTTTTATATATAAACCTTTAAAAAAATTATAAAACGATTCATTATCTGTTAAATTTGAAGTGTCGGCAAACAGGAAATGTTCTGCAAACGACAAGGGTAATTTAATATTTATATACTTTAAGCTATCGGGTATCAAGTTAGTTCTGCAAATTAAGTCAGCTTCATCATAGTAATTTTCAACATCAAAATCATTTGTATATGTTGTATCAAAGCTAATTCCTTGATTTAATTCATAAATATTTACATATTGATTTAAAGATTTATCTGTTGTAAAATCGTTCTGAATACCGGAAAAGTTTTTATAATAACTATCGTAGTATAAATGTAGAATGATTGAATCAGCAGTTAATGAATCGGCATTGCCAAAATTTGTATTTGCTATGGCTAAATTAAATTGTGTAATTATATTAGCAGTAGTAGTACCAAAAATAGGATCATGATAACTGCCCAGCAAATTAATTAATTGGTTATTAACTGTAACTGAATCGTCAGAAATAGTATAAGCATGAACTTGTGTTGAATCATTATAGGCTACAATAAATTTTTCGGAATCAGGTTGTAACTGATTTCCCAGTTCGTGAAAGTCTTTTTCGCAAGCTATAAATGTTAATAACAAAAAAAATGAAACCAATTTAATTGATTTCATGTTTAAGAAATTTTTATTTATCAATGTATTTAATTTTTAGTATTATTTAACGTAAGTATGTTCCAGTATTTCATCGTAAAAATCAGAATAGGCATCAATATAATTCTCTTCATCCTGAAAACCAAGTACCGGTTTATTCATATTTTCAATAAACGTATTTAAGTTGCTGTTTATTACTTTGCTGCCTAAAATTATTGCATCGGCCATTTCAACAGCCAGTTTGCTCAGGTTTACAAAATTAGGTTTTTTAATTAATTCAATATCTTCGTTTTTAATGCCTTCAATAATAACTTTGTCTGTAAACGATTTATTTAATGTGCTTTCAAATTCATCATTATAAACAGAATAAATAATTTTTGATTCTGCAAATAATGGATCATCGTTAAATGCTTTTTTTATATATAAAGGGACCAAGCTGGAAAGCCATCCGTGACAATGAATAATATCAGGAGCCCAACGTAATTTTTTTACAGTTTCAATTACTCCCCTTGCAAAAAAAACAGCACGCTCGTCATTGTCGTCAAAAAACTTATTGTTTTCATCATTAAAAGTGAATTTTCTATGAAAATAATCTTCATTATCGATAAAATAAACTTGCATTCTGGCAGCCTGAATAGAAGCAACTTTTATTATTAATGGATGATCAGTATCGTTTATGATTAAATTCATACCAGACAACCGTATAACCTCGTGTAATTGGTTTCTTCTTTCGTTAATAACTCCAAACCTGGGCATAAACGTTCTAATTTCATTTCCTTTTTCCTGAATACCTTGCGGTAAATATCTACCAATTATTGACATTTCACTTTCGGGCAGGTAGGGGGTAATTTCCTGCGAAATAAACAAAACCTTAGTCTTTTCCATCACAAATCAATATTTAAAATATTTTGCAAAAATAGTAAAAATATTGCTTTTTATCAACAATTTGCTTTCATATCACAATGTTAAATTACCGCCTGTTTAATTCATTGAATGGAATAATTCAAATGCAAATTGTTAATAAATAAATTTCTCTGCTGTATTCTAATACTGTTTCTTAATAAGTTTATTATATAAAAAATTGACTTCAGGATTAAATTTTTGTAACTTTCAAATTAGCGAATTAAAAACTCTTAATTAATACTATTTAAGTTATGAAAACCTATATTTTAATGACAAAAATGTCAACTGAATTTACTAGCAAAATAAAAGACAGGGCACAATTGGGAAGAAATTGGTTAGAGCAAGTTAAAACTAAATGCCCTGAGGTAAAATTTCAGGCACATTATGCGTTGTTAGGAGAATATGATTTTATGGATATTTATGAAGCTCCTGATGATGAAACGGCTGCTAAAGTATCTATTATAAGCCAGGTAAATGGTGCATTTCAGGCACAAAGCTGGACAGCAATACCGTATAAGAATTTTCTTGAATTAGTGAAAGATATCTAACCCGTACAATTACTCTTTATGTGGGAATAGTTATCGTATTAAATCGGGATTTATTTGCGTGAGCTCCCGTTGGCCGGTTCTCGCCTGTTTGCCACAACAGGCAGGCTTTGCTTCCCACTATCCATCGCACGGCCTGTTCCGACTTCTCGGAATTCATTCAATTCACTCCGTTCTTGTATGAACCACGAAGTGCTCGGCGAAGCCAATTAAGCGGGTTAATATTCTTGCCTTATACTACCTTCGACAATTAAAAATTGAGCCAGCACATATAATGACATTATAAAAAAAGTAGAAAGCCTAAACGGGAACGTAAATTTATCAATTGCAATTAAACTATCTGAAAAGATAAAAAGAATAACTCCTGAAAATATCAACCAAAAACTTTTTGTTTCAACTTTTTTATATCTGTTAAGTGCAATTATACCAAGAAATAAAATAACAGAAGCGTAAATTGTAACAGGAAAAGCCATGTTTCCTAAATTTGAATATAACAGGCATATAAGTATTATTCCATAAATAATAAAGGGTAAAATATAATATGGTTTTGAGCGTATAATAGTTCTTTTTTGATACGGATCAATAAATGCAATAATATAAAAAACATGAGCTATTAAGAAGCTCACTAATCCGGTCATAAAAAAAACCTCATGCATTGAAGTAAACATTAGCAATACATCGCCCATCCATGAAAAAAAAAGCGCCAATAATATAAATTTTCTAAATTGAGTAACTGAAAAACTATTTTTATATAAATAGTAAAGCATAAGCAATGGCATAATTAACGATTTGCTTATAACCATTGGTATAAATAAATTGAAATAATGAAAAACGATATAAACACTACCAATAAAAAAGTATAAACTAACAATTTTTTTGTCTTTCATTTTATCTATAAAACTTTACAATTGTTAAACATATTTGTATTGTCTAAATTAAATATTATTAAATAGTTTGCAATGTTTCGCATAATGTTTTTATAAAAATATTGTTTTGAATACTAATCATAAAAATGGAAAACAAAAGCATAAATTAGTTAAATTGCTAAATAATATTAGTTTTGTAATGAAAAATCTAACAACCAATTAAATATAATTGATCATTTAAAATTACTCTAATGAAAAAATTTAGTTTAACATTTACTGTGTTTATTTTCTTTATTGGCAGCTTATTTTCGCAAGAAAAAAAAGCACCAAAAGCAAAAACAGGATGGAGTTTTGGTGGTGTGCCTGTTGTTGCATATGATTCTGACATTGGTTTTAAATATGGCGGATTGGTTAATTTATATGATTATGGTGATGGAGCTACATATCCAATGTACAAACATTCTATTTATATGGAATGGTCGAGAACCACTAAGGGTAGTGGCATTAATCAAATAACTTATGATTCCGGTGATTTATTTAGTAAAATACGACTAAACGGCGAGGTAAGTTTGTTAACCGAAAAAGCACTTGATTTTTATGGTTTTAACGGTTATGAAGCTAATTACAACCCTGGTTTTACCGATGACACCGATACGGCAAATTATATTTCAAGAATGTATTACCGGTTAGACAGAAAGTTAACTCGTGTAAAAGGCGAAGTATTAGGTTCAATAATAGGGAAAAAACTGCAATGGCTTGGCGGAGTTGCTTATTATGGCAACAAAATAGGAAATGTTGATATTAATAAATTAAATGAAGGAAAAGATTCAGTAGATATGCTTCCTGATGTTGATTTATTATATAAAAAATATGTTGACTGGGGCGTAATCCCCTTTGATCAAAAAGATGGAGGAAACACGCTATTGGTTAAACTTGGCTTAGTGTGGGACACCCGGGATAACGAACCTAATCCGCAAACCGGATTATGGGAAGAGTTAATGCTTATTAACGGAAATAGCTTTTTGGGAAACGGAAATTTAAATTTTACTAAATTAATATTAACACACAGGCAATATTTTACTTTAGTTGAAAAGAAATTATCATTAGCTTACCGTCTAAGTTATCAAGGGAAAATAGCCGGCACAATGCCATTTTATATGCTCCCGTTTGTTTACGATTCAAAACTCACCAGAGATGGAATGGGTGGAGCAAAAACAATGAGAGGTATATTGCGAGATAGAATTGTTGGTGAATCAATGACTTTTGGAACGGTTGAATTGAGGTGGATATTTTTAAGAACCTTAATTGGTAATCAAAACTTTTATATTGCCCTAAGCGGATTTAGTGACGGAGGAATGGTGCTTAAGAATTATGAATATAATACTGACAATATACCGGTTGGCGTAAACGTTGTTCAAGACAATGAAAAACTTCATTTAAGTTACGGAGGAGGCATACGTTTTGCCTTAAATGATAATTTTATTGTTGCGGTTGATTACGGTATGGCAGCTGATAAAAGAGATGGAAGCAGTGGTTTATATATTGGTTTAAACTGGCTATTTTAATTTGTAAAATAATTTCATGACTAAATGAGTATTATTGTTTATTTATTCTTAAACAAAAGTAATGAGCTTGTGTGCTGCACATTAATGCCAATTTCTGTATAAATGTAAACTTATTCAAAAGTAATTCTGTAAAGTTTTTCTTCTTAAAAATAGAAAGGAGATAATTTATTAACATGAGTTTGATATAGGGAATCTATGTTATTAGAATGTTTTGAGTCTCATACTATACTTTATAAATAAAAGGAACATTAGCTCAGTTGGTTTAGAGCGCATGCTTGACAGGCATGAGGCCGGCAGTTCGAATCTGCCATGTTCCACAAGAAACTAAGGATTTTCTATAGTTGGATACAAGCTGAGATGTTGGGGAGAATCACAGATACACATTACCCCGAGAGAACATATTCACGAAAAACCATAACCAATAGTGAATATTTTCACAAAAAGTAAAGTTATTGACAGGGAAAATTTCAGAGAATTTGTAAAAATATAAAAAGCGGATTAAAGCAGAATTCGAAGAAATAATAATAAAAAGAATAGAAAAATTAGTGCGAGTGTTTTTCACTCGCACCATAAGAGTATTGGAAGTAATATACTTTACACTGTCTCGGTTTTTACCTCCTTATTGTTATTATTCGAAATTAATTTCCAAATATCATTTAGTTTCTTTTGAATAATAATAGTTATCCGGTACATTACCGGCACAATAATAAGTGTTAAAAATGTTGCAAACGATAATCCAAAAATTACAGTCCATGATATTGGTGACCACATAGCTGTCATGTCACCCCCGATACTAATTTTAGGGTCGAAGTTACTTAGCAAAGAAGCAAAATCAATATTTAACCCTATGGCCATTGGCACCAATCCAAGTATAGTTGTAATTGCAGTTAGTAATACCGGGCGCAATCTTGTTTTTCCGGCCAGGACAACACAGTCGGTTGCTTCTGCAAGCGGAAGAAAAACCCCGTCGGCAAGTGCCAGTTCTTTCCGTTTACGTTGCTTTAAAAGTTCAATATAATCAATTAAAACAATTGCATTATTTACCACTACTCCTGCCAGTGAAACAATACCTATTCCGGTCATAATAACAATAATATCCATTTTAAACGTGGCAATACCGCCAAAAACACCAATGGTACTAAACAGCACGCTTGCCATAATTATAAACGGCTTAACAATTGAATTGAATTGCGAAACCAAAATGATAAGTATTAGTGAAATTGCAATTAATAATGCTTTTTCAAGAAATGCAGTTGATTCTGCCTGGTCTTGTTGCTCTCCTGTAAATTTATATTCGTATCCTTCGGGAATATTGTATTCTTTCAATGCGGTTTTTATTTGTTTAATAATATTATTGGCATTGTACCCTTCCACAACATTGGAATATAAAGTAATAACCCGTTCTAAATCTTTTCTTTTTACAGAACTGTAAGTGGAGCTGTATTTTATACCAGCTACAGCAGAAACAGGTATTTGCATTAATTTGCCCTTATTATTCCTAAACTTTATTTTAATATTCATTAGCGAAGGAATGTTATAACGATATTTATTCATCATTCGCAATTGAATGGGATATTCATCTTCGCCGATTTTATATTTTGACACTTCTTTCCCAAATAAAGCTGTACGAATAGCTTGTCCGATTTGCCCGGTTGACATTCCAAATCTTCTTGCTTTTTCCCTGTCAATAGAAATTAGCAATTCGGGTTTTCCAATATTTAAATCAAGTTTTAGTCCTTCAATGCCACCAATATCCGCTTTATCAATTATTTGTTGAATTGTATCAGTAGTTGCAATTAACTTATCAAAATCTTCTCCTGTAATTTCAATATTAATAGGCTTTCCGGTTGGCGGTCCCATGCTGTTTTTCTCAAAAGTAAACTGAACTCCCGGATATGCATAGCTTAAACTGTCGCTTAGCATTTTCATTACTTTAGAAGTACTTATTCCATTTCTTTTTTCGAAATCGATAAAAGTTACTGTAATTAATCCCCGGTTAAGCGTAGTTGCATTATTTCTGTCGTTTCTAAGCCTGGCACCATCGCCAACATTTGTAAGTACAGTTTCTACTATTCTCTGATAAGGAACCAGCAATTTATTTACCTTATGTTGCAATTTAAAAACAAAATCATCTGTAACGGCAATATCAGTTCCTACGGGTAACTCTGCTAAAATATTAATGTACTTTGGATTAGTATCAGGGAAAAACAACACATTCGGCTTACGTATTCCAAGCAGTACAATGGTAAATATTAATAAAAAAATTGTGCCTAACATGAACCAAACCGGATTTAAACGCCTTAAAGCAAATCGTAAAAAACGCATATACCAGTTTTCCAGTTTTACCAAAAAAATATTTTGAAACCAATTACCAATTTTATAGAAGATAAAATAGTTTAACAGGGTTATAACTGCTGCAATTAGCAACAAACTTCCCATGGTTCTGTAATCTGCTAACATTGACAATGCTCCTAAAACAGTAAAAATAAGTGTAAGTAAGTAGGCTGTTTTTTTACGTGGGGGCTTAATGTCGGCAGATTTCTTAATAAAAGCAGCTGTAAATACAGGTATAATTACCAATGCAACAAACAACGACGAAGAAAGTACAATAAGCAAAGTAACCGGCAAATACTTCATAAATTCACCCACTACTGAATCCCAAAACATTAACGGAACAAAAGCAGCAAGTGTAGTAGCAGTAGATGCTATTATGGCTACAGCAATTTCTCCAACCGCTTGCTTTGCCGCTTCAAAACGCGAATAGCCATTTTCAACAAAACGATATATGTTTTCTACCACCACAATGGCATTATCTACCAGCATTCCTAATGCTAAAATAAGCCCGAACAAAACAATCATGTTAATCCGGTACCCAATAGCTTTTAAGATTAAGAATGACAAAAACATAGAAAGCGGAATTGCAAGTCCAACAAACAAGGCGTTTCGTGTTCCCAAAAAATAGAACAACACAAGAACAACAAAAATGATACTCATGATCATACTATTTTCCAGGCTTGCTATTTGTTTGTTAACAATTTCTGACTGATCGTTGGTTATTGTAATATGCAGCCCGTCGGGCAAAACATGATTTGTCTTGATATTAGCTAATATTTTATTTATCTGGTCAACCGCATTTAAAAGGTTTTCACCTCCTTTTTTTACAACTTGTACCGATACAACCGGATTGTCTCCGAGGCGCGCATAAGAAGAAGCTTCTTCATAGCCTTCAACAACTTCGGCAACATCTTTTAAATAAACAATGTTTCCTTTTTCATGTTTTACAATTACGTTTTTTAGTTCATCAATACTTTTAAATTCGCCATCAATGCGCAAAGAGCGACGTGTTCCGGCAATATTTACTTCACCGCTTGAGATAGCCACATTTTCAAAAGCAATGGCATTTTCAACATCGGTAAAGTTTAATTCCATTGCTTCCAGTTTATGCTGGTCAATATTAACTTTTATTTCTTTTTCGTTAATTCCCTGTATGTTTACTTTTGAAATTTCATAAATGCCTTCCACCTTATCTTTTATTACCTCGGCAAAATCATTCAATTCATCTACACTGTAATCACCGGTAAGGTTGATATTCATAATAGGAAATTCTGAAAAATCAATTTCATTTACAGATGGGTCACTTGGTAAGTCGCTTGGTAAATCACTTTTAGTTTTATCTACAGCATCTTTTACATCTTGCAGTGCTGTTTTTAGTTCTATATTCGGGTTAAATTCAATAAATATTAAAGAAGCATCTTGCGACGAAGTTGATTTTATAACTTTAATTCCCTTTATTGTATTTATTTCTTTCTCTAAAGGCCTTGTAACCAGATTTTCCATATCTAACGGGGAATTTCCCGGATATATGGTTTGAACCATCACATATGGAAATGAAACTTCAGGAAACAGTTCTTTTGGCATGGTTTGGTACGAAAAATAGCCAAACAGTATTAAAAGAAGTGTAAGTAAAAATATAGAAGTTCTGTTTTTAAGAGATAAAGTAGTAAGTTTAAATTCTCTTTTTACTCTTTCTTCCGGTTTTATATCAATATTCATAAGTCTTCTTTTATTTTATATAAGATATTATTCAGATAAATTTTTTAGCCTCATTTGTGCTTTTTAACCTATTAAAGCGGGTTTATAATTTTTCTAAAAACATTATCAGTTAAGTTTATTATTTTACTGCAATGCCAATCCCGTTAGTTACCATATTGTATCCACTTGTAATTATTTTATCACCTTCCTGCAAGCCTTTAGTAATCATGGTTTGCTCTTTGTATGTCATGCCTGTTTCAACATATACTTTTTTTGATATTAGCCTACCGTTATCCTTTATGGCTTTAAACAAAAAATTTCCGGTTATGTCTGTTTTAATAATAATTGATGGTACAACCAAAGCACTGTCTTTTTTAAAGTCATTCACCTGTATAATAGCAATCATATTTGGCTTTAACATATTATCTTCATTATTAATCCTTACTTGTATCTCAAAAGTCCGGTTTGAGGGATTTATTATATTTCCTATTCTGTGGACATTTGCTTCCATTACAAGGCCGGGGTAACTCGGAAAACTTATTTTAACCTTATCGCCTTTATGAATTTTGGAAATGTAATTTTCCGAAACATCTGCATTTATATTAAGTTGCGACAGGTTTACTAACTGTATTAACTGTAAGCCCGGACTAGCCAATTCTCCTTCTTTTTTCACTATTTTATCAACAATTCCGTCAAAAGGAGCTCTAATTACAGCCATATCTAATTGTGCTTGTAATGTTTCAAGTTTACCTTCTAACGTTTGTTTGTTATTTTTTGCTTGTAAATATTGCAATTCAGAACCAATTTTTTTGTCCCAAAGTTCTTTTTGCTTTTCGTAAATTTTAGTTGCTAATTCCAGTCCGGTTTTAACTTCTTCAATTCCTTTTTGGGTTATATCCGATTTTAATCTGATTAAAATTTGTCCTTTTTTTACTTTTTGTCCTTCCTCAACCAGTACCGATTTAATTTGTCCATTTATTTCAGGACTAATAAATGCCGACTCAATAGCTTCTACAGAACCATTGGCTTCAAAATAATGTGCAAAAAAGCTTCTTTTTAAAGTTTTTAAAGAAACCGGCACTTTAAATTTTTGTTTGCTTAAGGTTGTATCATTTCTTAAAACTAATTCCAGGCTGTCAATTAAGTGTGTTAACTCGCTTCTTTCAGTTTTATATTTTTCTATGTTTTTTTTAATTACATCCGTTCCTTGCTGCGAGTTACAGGCAAAAAGAGTAATTATAAACACACTTATTCCTGTTAATTTTATATGTTTGATCATGGTATTTATTTTTAAAAATGATTTAATATTTTTTCTAATTTAATTTTTGCGTTTAAAAAGCTCAAAACAGCATTAAAGTAATTTGCCTGGTTATTTAAATATTGATTGTGTGCTTGTGTTAAATCAAGACTTGAAGCCATGCCCTCTTTAAACTTAGTTAATGTGTTTTGGTAAACTTCTTTTGATAATTTACTATTTTGTGTTTGCGTAATTAATTTTTCCTGAGCATTTAAGAAGTCAAATTTTGTCTGGTCAGCTTGCATCAATAAATTGTCAGCAACCTGATTTTTTGTGTTAACAATTTTCTCTAAGTCTAATTTGGCCTGTCCAACTTTTGAAATACGTTGCCCGCTTGAGAATATTGGCATAGTAACTTTTAAGCCAATAGTGTGGTTTATGGTAAAGTCTAAAGTTGCTTTTTTTGTTTTATCATAATAGCGATAAAATGTTGATACAGTAGGCAAATATTTTGATTGTTCCCGTTTTAAAGAAAGTTTAGTGATTTTTTCTTGTGTGTTAATAATAGAATAATCAATATTGTCGTTTAAGTTAAATTGTATAGAAAGTAACTGGCCGGTATCAATATTGTTTAATAAATCCTCCAGTTTATCGGTTAAAACCAAGGTTTCCTTATAGTCGAGTCCAATGGTTAATTTAAAAAGTTTGTATGCAATCTCAATTTGTCTTTCAACTGACTTAAGCGAGTTTTTAGTGCTGTTTAAAGTTAATAAAAGCTGGTCGGCATCGGTTTGTTCAACAAATCCCACTTTAGCCATTTCCTTCATTTCATTGTAGGTGTTTTCAAGATTTTGAATAGTAGTATCCAGTACTTCTTTGTTTTTTTCAAGTGCCAAAATCATAAAATAATTAGTAGCCACATTTTCTTTTACATCTTGCGTATTTTTAACTAAATTATTTTCTGAAAGTTGTAAAAATGTTCTTGAAGCCTGTAAACCAACTATATATTCGCCACTAAATACCAGTTGAGAAACAATTACATCATAGTTGGCAGAGTTTTTCTTTTCGAATGCAATTGGTGCTGAATTTGGCCCAAACTGAAACGTTGGCAGTTCCCCGGGAAGATGCTGAAAATTATAAT
This sequence comes from Chlorobiota bacterium, assembly GCA_013152655.1. Taxonomy (GTDB): domain Bacteria; phylum Bacteroidota; class Bacteroidia; order Bacteroidales; family B39-G9; genus JAADFW01. The sequence continues at coordinate 1,188 of JAADFW010000091.1, read as the reverse complement.
CTGCCGAAATTTGAGGCAGCCCAATTGCCGTGGTTTCCCATACCTTTTTTCTTGCCGACAATTTATCAATTTTAGCGTTTTTAAGTGTTAAGTTATTTTCAAGAGCAAATTGTGTTGCTTTTTCTAAATTAAAAGAATAAACACTACTTGAATCAATTTGCTGCGATTTTACCTGTATTGAAAAAAACAACAGGCAAAAAGTAATTAAAAACAAGTTTTTTATAAAATTATATTTATTCATTCCTGTTATGTTTAAAATTTATATTCTTTTTCTTTTCTTCATAGTATTTAATTCCTGTATCGTTGGCAATGCCCCTAATATGGTTTTCAAACATTACTTCAAAAACTTTTTCAAAAGGGAATTTCCCGGTTTGATAAAAATCGGGGTCATGTAAATCTTTAATTTTTTGAACATACAATGAAGCAATCAGTTCTATGTCAAGATCATCTCTGTATAGTCCCTGTTTTATTCCCATTGAAACGTTAGTTTTTACTTCATCTAAAACAATTTGCCTCTTTTTATTAATAAAGTTTTTATGAATGTCAGGATAATATTTCTGCAAGTCAAAATTCATTGTGGGTTTTAATTCTTTGAATACATCGCTTATATAGAGGCTGACTGTTATTAATATATCAATAGCATTCATATCCTTGTTTATGCGATTTTTAATGTTTTCAAAATTCTTTTGGGAATTATAATCAAGAATTTTTTGAATTAAGTCCGGTTTATTTGATACATGTTGATATAAGGTTTTTTTCGACATTCCCATCTCATGGCAAATATCATCCATAGAAACACTTCTTATTCCAAATTCCTGAAACATTTCAGAAGCTTTTCTTAATATTTTAACTAATTTTTCTTCCATTCCAATTAAAATTGAGGACAAACTTAAATAAAAAGAAACAAGGAAACAAATTAAACTCAAAATGTTTCCCTGTAATTAGTGTTTTGTCTTAAAATATTGATTAAGAAAAGGAACATTGGGGGGCACAAAAAGCAAAGGATACTATCTTATAAAAAGATAGTATTCTTTTGTATACAACACAATTACAATATAGAAAAATTGTAAGAGCAATAGATAAAATGCAGGTTTCTAAAATCAAAGATGATAAAACTGATAAAAATATTTTTCTTAGGTCTAAAATTGATGAAGTTCAACAAATACTAATTGATAAACTAAAACTAAA
>JAADFW010000090.1 GCA_013152655.1 Chlorobiota bacterium | reverse complement strand
CATCTCCGTGATTGAATTAGGAGATTTCTCCTCCCAACGTCGTCGAAAAGACAGAGGGCGAATTGGGGGATTCCTCACGTTAGTTCGGAAAAACTGGGGGAGGAATGACAGTTTTCAACACAAGAGTAACGCAGTATTTGGCGTTTTCTCAAAGAGTAATTACATAAAACCAAATAATTTGGTAATATTGCCAAATAAATATAAAACAGAGTTATTATTAAATGATTTCAGTAAACCGGGCACTTGTACAATTTGGAGGATTTACTCTTTTTAAAGATGTTTCTTTTGTTATTAACAGAAGAGATAAAATAGGCTTAGTTGGTAAAAACGGTGCAGGAAAATCTACACTTCTTAAAATAATTGCGCAAAAACAAAGTTTAAGTGCCGGACAATTAAGCTTGCCCAAAGAAATAATTATTGGATACCTGCCCCAACAAATGAAATTGCACGATAATACATCTGTTTTTAAAGAAACATTATCTGTTTTTGCCGAAATTCTGGAAATTGAAAAAAGAATTGAAAAAATAAATGTTCAGTTAGCTGAAAGAACTGATTATGAATCGAATGCTTATAATTCACTAATTCATGAATTAACCGAGTTAAATGAGAAATTCCATATATCAGGCGGTAATAACATTAATGAAGAAGTTGAAAAGATTTTATTGGGTTTAGGATTTTTACCTTCTGATTTTGAACGACAAACCAATGAGTTTAGCGGTGGTTGGAGAATGCGGATAGAATTGGCAAAAATTCTGTTAAAAAAACCGGATGTATTATTGCTTGATGAACCGACCAATCACTTAGATATTATGAGTATTGAATGGTTAGAAGAGTTACTAAAAGATTATAAGGGTGCTGTTATGCTGGTTTCGCACGACAGGCGCTTTTTAGATAATGTTACTCAGCGAACTATTGAAATTTCTGCAGGTAAAGCCTATGATTATAAAGTTTCATATTCAAAGTTTATACAACTCAGAAAAGAACGAAGAGAGCAACAAGTAGCAGCTTTCAAAAATCAGCAAAAAATGATACAAGATGCTGAAAAATTTATTGAACGTTTCAGATATAAGGCAACAAAAGCAGTTCAGGTTCAATCAAGAATAAAGCAACTTGAAAAAATAGAACGTATTGAAATTGATGAAGAGGACTATTCAAATTTACATTTCAAATTTACGGCTCCTCCCCGTTCAGGAAATTTGGTTTTAGAGATAAAACAGTTATCAAAATCATATGACGATTTATTGGTGCTTGACAAAGTTGATTTGATAATTGAACGAGGCGAAAAAATATCTTTTGTAGGCCGTAATGGCGAAGGAAAAACAACACTTTCAAAAGTTATTGTTGGACAGTTGCCCTATACCGGCAATCTAAAAGTGGGGCATAATGTTAAAATTGGCTACTATGCTCAAAATCAGGCTGAATTGTTAAATGAATCAAAAACAGTTTTTGAAACAATTGACCATATAGCTGTTGGTGAAGTGAGAACAAAAATCAGGAATATTTTGGGCACTTTCCTTTTTAAAGGAGAGGATGCCGAAAAAAAAGTAGAAGTATTATCGGGTGGCGAAAGAGCCAGGCTGGCTTTAGCTTGTTTGTTATTAGAACCATACAATTTACTTATACTTGATGAACCAACCAATCATCTCGATATCAGGTCAAAAGATGTATTAAAGCAAGCATTGCTTGATTATACCGGTACTATAATTATAGTTTCGCACGACAGAGATTTTTTAGACGGTTTAACAGATAAAGTTTTTGAATTTAAGAATAAGAAACTTAGAGAACATTTAGGCGGTATAAATAACTTCTTAAGGAAAAATAAATTAGAAAATTTAAATGAGTTAAATAGAAAAAAATCGCTTAGAAGCCAGTCAAAACAGTCTTCCAACAAATTAAAGAATGAATCTTATGAAGAGCGTAAAAAATTCGAAAAGAAAATACGAAAATTAAAAAAATCCATATCAAATTCTGAATCTAAAATTAATGAATTAGAAAAAAAACTTGAGAGTTTAAATAATCTGTTTAATAATTCTTTTGAGGAATTAAATGATGAAAAAAAATACGAAGAATATCAGCAAATACAAGAAGATTTAGAAAAAGAGATGGAAAACTGGAGTAATTTTCAAGAAGAATTAGAAAAGCTAAAGCCTTTTATATAGTATTATTTGAATCAAGAATTTAAATATTAGACTAATAGACATGACATTATTAATGTTGAAATAAAAAACAAACGCCTCAAACCCACAACTCTCAGTTAACAGTACTCAAATCACACATAACAATATTAACCCGCTTTATTGGCTTTGCAGAGCACTTCGTGGTTCATGCAAAAGCGAAGCAAATTGTATAAATTCCGAGAAGCCGGAACAGGCCGTACGATGGATGGTGGGAAGCAAAGCCTGCCTGTAGTGGCAGACAGGCAGAAACCGGCCAAAGGGAGCTCACGTAAGTAAACCCCGATTAATGAATATTCCGGGTTAAGCCCAAAATTACGTTATTCTACGTATGTAAAATATGTATAAAACACTATTTAAAAAAAAATGGTAATGCATTAATTTTGAATTAATACTATTACTAATTTAAAATATATTGTTATGAAAAAAAATCTACTTTTTACACTTAGTTTAGCGTTTACTCTGAATGTATTTAGCCAGAGTTTTGTTTTTGACACTCTTAGTCATGGTGTTGATCCCGGGTCATTTTATTTCCCGAAAGTATTTACGTCAGTGTTCTTTTTAGATGAGAACAACGGTTGGGTTTCTAGTGGAACTGCAAACGGACAGAATATTGTAATTAAAACAACCAACGGTGGCGATACCTGGAACACTGTGGTTATTGATGCAACAACAGAGCGTTATTACAATGATATCCAGTTTGTAGATACAAATACCGGTTTTGCTATTTCCTCAAGCGGATATGTTTTCAGAACAACCGATGGTGGAGAAAACTGGGAACAAAGCCCTTATGTATGGCCTGACTGGATAAATTCCGGCCTTGAAGATTATAGTATGAAGTGCAAATTACATTTTTTTGATGCAAACACCGGGTTTGTAGCAAGAAACGACAAAAGTGTAATGAAAATTACCGATTTTTCAAATGTGGAGGGATGGACAAAAACAAGTAGCCCTGGTTTCAATAATGGAGATATGGATTTTTTAAATGAAAACGTGGGTTGGATTGTCCGGGAATCTGTTAACGGCATGAGTAATGCTTTTTATACAACCGACGGTGGGCTTACATGGATTGAAGTCAACATTGGTGATAACAAAGATTTAAAAGGCGTTAGCATAGTTGATGAAAATACAATTTTTGTAACCAGTAACATGAGTGACGTTTTTAAAACTACTGACGGAGGTTCATCATGGACAGAAATGGGAATTGAAGGCAGCGAATGGATATATGACATCGATATTTTAAGTTCTGGTTTCGGCTTTGCTGTCGGACAGGGAGCTGTAATTTACGCATTTCAAAATAATGGTGCTACTATATCAAAAGCACAAGTTAAAGGTACCACCGAAACTTTATATAAAACATTTGTTGTTAATGAAAATCTTGCTTTTGCTGTCGGAGGAATGGCCAGCTTACTTCGTTGGAAAGGAACCGGAGGTACTTTGGTAAAAGATATTAACCCAATATTAATAACTATATATCCTAATCCGGCATCAAATTATATTAACATTAATTTAAGTAAATATGACAATAAGGTAACTGCGGAACTTTATTCTATCAATGGCAAACTTTGCAAATCACAACGTCAAGGTAAAAATCTATCTATTAAAACATCTGATTTAGCCAAAGGAACTTATATTTTAAAAGTTAAAAACAGTAATGGGAAATTTTTAGGTTCTGAAAAAGTTATAATAAATTAGTGTTATGCTAAATATAAATAATGAAAGGCTGTTGCTATAAGACAGCCTTTTTCTTTATAAAACAGGCTTGGCAAAAGTCAAAAAACTGTCAGCCTGAGGAGTTATATCAATCTTTTAAGCAGTATGGTGAATAAAATATGTTTATCACAACTTATTATTAAACATCTTGTGTTTAATAACAATTAAATTTTCATGCAAACGATTGCGATAGTTATTGGCCTTAATTGTCTAAACTTATCTTTGAAAATAGGCTATTATTCAATATATTTCGGTTTATAACATTTAAAATAAATGGAAATGACTGCAAAAATTAAAAAGCCGAAAGCTACAATAGGAATATTAACCGGTGGTGGCGATGTTCCAGGACTGAATCCTGCAATTCGTGCAATTACCATAAGAGCTTTACGTGAAGGTTTTAAAGTAATAGGCATAAGGCGAGGTTGGGCCGGAATGATTGATATTATACGTGATGAAAAAGCTGATAATTCGAAAAACTTCATTGAATTATCGGAGGGAATTGTAAATAAAGCAGGGCGAACAGGTGGCACTTTTTTGCACACTTCAAGAACACGGCCAAGCCATGTTGCAAAAGTAAATGTACCGGTTCATTTATCAGAAGAATATAAAAAAGATATTAATGACTTAACACCGGAAGTTCTGAAAAATATAGGCTTTTTAGGAATAGATTATCTGATTCCTATTGGTGGAGACGATACACTAAGTTATGCAGTTAGATTATATAAAGAAGGTATTAAAGTTATAGCCATTCCAAAAACTATGGATAACGACGTTCCCGGTACAGATTATTGTATAGGTTTCAGTACTTGTGTAACCAGAACAATTATGATGACAAACAGCCTTCGGACTTCAGCCGGTTCGCACGAACGGTTTTTAGTTCTTGAAGTTTTTGGCCGCTATGCCGGATTTACTGCTTTGTTGCCTACCATGGCAGGAGCAGCAAACCGCTGTGTAATACCGGAATATAAGTTTGATGTGGAAAGATTAGCTCAATTGTTAGTAGAAGACCGCTACTCTAACCCCAGTAAGTATTCAATAGTTCTAATCTCTGAAGGAGCTATGTTTAAAGGTGGCGAAATGATATATAAAGACTCTGAAAAAGATGCATACGGACATTCAAAATTAGGTGGCATAGGTGATCTGGTTTCAGCAAAATTAAAAGAATTATCACCTAAATATACCGGGCACAAAGCCATTAATGTAATAAATCAAAAATTAGGTTATTTTGTAAGAGGTGGCGACCCTGATGCTATTGATTCAATTGTTCCGATGGCATATGGAAACCTGGCTTTAGACTTAATTTTAAAAGGAATACACGGACGATTAGTCATTTTAAGAAACGGACGCTATGATGATGCCCCGATTGATGTAGTTACCAGTGAGAAAAAAATAGTGAATGTTTCAAAATATTACAATACTGAAAGATTGAGGCCATTTTTCCACAGTTTTGAGATGAAGCCATTATTTATAATGACAGGATCATGAGAATGAAGTGCTCGGCGAAGCCAATTAAGCGGGTTAATTTGTAAAAGTATTTATTTGTCTTCAAAAACTTTTTCTCCATTTAAATAAGTAGCTTGTATTTTTATTTCAGGTATTTTGCCGGGTTTTATATTCATTAAATCTTCATTCATAATTACAAAATCAGCAAATTTACCTGGTTCAATAGAGCCTTTTTCGTTTTCTTCAAAATCTGCTTTTGCTGCCCAAATAGTCATAGCTTTTAGAGCCTGCTTTCTTGTTAAGGCATTTTCTATTTGAAAACCGTTTTCAGGGTATCCTTTTATATCTTTCCTAATAAAAGCAGCATAAAACCCAAGTAACGGATTAATATCTTCAACCGGAAAATCACTACCATTAGGAATCCATCCATTCTGGGTTAGTAAGTCTTTGTAAGCATATGCAGTTTTTATTCTTTCAGGCCCAAGACGTTCATCAGCCCAATACATATCAGAGGTGGCATGTGTTGTTTGAACAGAGGGAATAATATTATATTTCCCATATTTATTAATATCATCAGGAGACACAATTTGCGAATGTTCAATTCGCCAGCGCAAATCATTTTTACCTTTCAAATATTTTGCATAAATATCTAAAATTTCCCTGACTGCCGAATCGCCAATAGCATGTGTATTTACCTGGTAATTATTCTGATAAGCTATATTACATATTGAATCAATTGTTTCTTTTGGGGTTAACAATAATCCTGAATTACCGGGGTCGTCGCTATAAGGTTCAATTAATTTGGCACCTCTTGAACCCAAAGCACCGTCAGCATATAGTTTTATGGAACGGATATCTAAAAAATTATTTTTATAGAGTCCTGTTTCAACAAAATGTTTAATATTTTCAGGAGTTGGACTTAACATTGCATAAATACGCATTGTTAGTTTACCTGCTTTTTGCAAAGCATCAATTTGTTCAATTTCTAAACCATTTAATCCTGCATCACTAACTGTTGTAAGGCCCACAGCAAAACAATTTTTTTGAGCTTGCAAAAGCAATTCATCCATCTTCATTTCTGAAGGAATAGTAATTTTTAATTGTATTAAATCGGTTGCATTATCGATAAGAATACCGGTTGGCTTATTATCTTTTACAATTACTTCACCACCTTTTATTTGAGTTTGATTAGTTATTCCTGCAATTTTCAAAGCTGCCTCATTAACTAAAACTGCATGGCCGTCAATTCTGGTTAAAACTACAGGAGTTTTAGGGAATAGTTTATTTAACTTATCATTTACGGGGAAGGTTTTAATCTCCCAGTCGTTTTGATCCCAACCTCTTCCAAGAACCCATGAATAAGGATGTGTTTGGTGATATTCCGTCAGCAAGTTAATTATTTCATCAAATGAGCCGGTTCCTTTTAAATTTATCCATTGTAAGCTTTTGGCATATCCGTAAAAATGGCAATGGGCATCAATAAACCCCGGGTAAACATATTTGTTCTTTAAATCAATAATATTTTCTGAATCATACTTGCTTAATATATCTTTGTTGGTTCCTGTTTCAACAAACTTCCCGTTTTTTACAGCAAAACTTTCAGTAATGCTAAAATTATTGTCAACGGTATAAACTGTACCATTATAGCAAATTAAGTCAACATGATCTTTTTGAGTAAATCCTAAATTTGAAATCATAGAAAGTAGTAATAATATAATAAATGAAGTTTTCATTTGAATAAGATTTTTAAATAAGCTACTAATTTAAGATTTTTTGGTAAACTGCTATTAGGTATCAGTGATTAGTAATTGAGATTAAGTGCTTAAAAATTTAAAATATAAGGAAAGGTGTTTTTAATCTATTAAAATACCAATAAACGATATTTCGTTGGTTACTTCATTTTGAACAGCAGCTATTTTTGTTTGAAAAGAGGAAGAGCCGCCATATAAAATATTTCCCTGCCAAAATCCTGTTTCTTTAAGGCTTGAAAAAATACCATTATAAAACATTTCGTTTTGTTTTGAACGATTAAAAATGTTTAGCGGTTCATTTAGTAGCTTTTTATTTGTATGCATTAAATTTTTAGCTAAATCACTTATTGCAGTAAACCTGAAACTGCCATCTAATTCAAAAAAAGCAGCTATTTTATTCATGCCATCAAATCTTGAATTTAGTTTTGCCTGATATAGTTTCATTTCTTCCTGTGTGGCAAGCATTTCTTCTGTGTTTTGCCTAAGTTCTTCTTCCTGTTCCTGCAATTGTGACGTCATTTCTCTTGATTCATCAAGTAGTTTTTCGGTTTTAATTTTTGTTTTAGTCGTTTTTAATGTAGTTGCAATACTTTCAGCTATTCTTTCAACAAAATCTATTTGATATTTTTCAAATACTTTGAACGAAGCAATTTCTATAATACCAAAAATTTCATCATTAATTTTAAGCGGTACTATTAATAAGCTATTTGGATTAGCTTTTCCTAAGCCTGATGTAATTTTCAAGTAATCATCCGGAATATCGGTCATAAAAATAGTTTTCTTTTCCTTTGCAACCATTCCAATTAATCCTTCACCAAATGGAATTTTTTTATTGGTAAATTTTTTACGGTTATAAGCATAGGTAGCTGTTTGTTCAAAAAACAAACTCTCTGAATTTTCATTTTCGAGGTTTTCATCGCCCGATAAAATATACATTCCACCCTGGTTTGCCTCCAGGTGTTTAACTAAATTACTAATAATTAAAAATGATAAATTTTCAATATTCTCAGTATTCTCACGCAGGATATCACCAAAAAGTGCCAAGCCTTTGGTTGACCAGTTTTGTTTATTCTCAATTGCCCTTCGAATTTTATTATCTTCTTCAGCTTTTATTAAACTATTGCGTAATTCAATTAATGAATTTCCTAATAAATCACTTTCATTTTCTACATTATATTCTTCAGACAAGTTGCCACCGGCAATTTTATTAATAAATTTTGTTACTTTATTATAGGTTGCATTTAATGTATCGAAATTATTTGCCAATAATTTTTGTTCTTTAATTAATTGGCTACTAATAGAACTAATTAAAATAATAATGATTACAATAATTATGAATCCAAAAATTCCTATTATAGAAATTGTTTTAATGCTGGTACTTTTGGCTTTATTTATATAATCGTCAAATTGCAAATCAACCTGAACTGCTGCAACCACTTCATTATCTGAATTTAGAATTGGGGAAAAGGCTGACAGCCATGTACCATGGTCATCGGTATAAGGAGGAATTACGCCACCGGTTACGTAGTTATCGAAAAAAATTGCAGATGGAGTATATGTATGCCTAAAATAAGGCTGAGAAGAGGTAACAACAAAATAAGATGCATTGGTTAGATTTTCATACGTAGCATCTTTGTCTAAAACCAAAGTGTATATATCAGTTGACAAATTATTTTTGATTTGAGCCTGATGAAGAATATTTCTTAACTTCAGGTAAATACTATCCTCTTCGTTTTTCTGAATAGCATTTTTCGTTTGGTATTTGTTATATATATATTCATGGGCATCACCATTAATTGCAGAAGCTAAAGTTTGAGATATTCCTTTAAGATATAGTAATTCTTTTTCTTCAACAGATTTTAATGATTTCTTATAAAAAGTAACCAAAAAATAAGCTCCAAACAGTACAAAACTAATTGTAGTTACTATAATTAAATATAATCTTACTTGTTTAGTCTTATTTATATTTTTATTAATATCATAATCCATTTTATAGCTTTTAATTATAAACTTAATTCTGCAATTGTGTTTAAAAAAAATCCAAATTTAGCTGAATAATAACTTATTACATTACATATAGTTACATTAAATACAATTTTATGTCAAATTATTATTTTCTTTTAATTATATTAGTTTAAATATATTTATTTATGAATTTTTTAACAGCCAAATGGTTTGGGTTCAATAACTTTGATAATTTAATACTTATGTGATATCTGTATTATACAATTAAATATAGATTAAAATATACTTCATTTTGGTATAAATTTGAAAAATTAGCCTTGCTTTATTGTTCACAATATTTTTAATGATGTAATGAATTGAAAATGAATGAATAAAAAAATAGTTATTATAGGCAATGGTATTTCAGGAATTACTGCTGCTCGACATATTAGAAAGTTAAGTAATTATAATATTACTGTAATTTCTGATGAAACAAAATATTTTTATTCCAGGACTGCCCTGATGTATATATATATGGGGCAAATGAAATTTGAACATACCCAACCTTATGAAAATTGGTTTTGGCAAAAAAACAGAATTAACCTTATTCACGACAGGGTTATCAAGATTTTGCATAACGAAAACCGGATTATTATAAGTAATGAAAAAAGCATTGAATATGACTATTTGATTATTGCAACCGGTTCGAAGCCTAATAAATTTGGCTGGCCGGGGCAAAATCTAAAAGCTGTACAGGGATTGTATCATATTAGTGACTTGGAAACGATGGAAAAGTATTCAGCTTCTACAAAACATGCGGTTATAGTTGGTGGTGGCTTAATTGGCGTTGAAATGGCTGAAATGTTTTTAAGCCGGAAAATTAAAGTTACTTTTTTGGTACGTGAAAAAAGTTTTTGGAATAGTGTACTGCCTAAAGAAGAATCTGCACTAATAAACAGGTTAATACTTTCGCATCATATTAATTTAAGATTGGAAACTGAGCTAAAAGAAATTATTGGGAATGATGAAGGACGTGTAACTTCAGTAAGAACAGGCAAAAATGAGATAATTGAATGCCAGTTTGTTGGATTAACTGCAGGCGTAAGTCCAAATGTAAAATTTTTAATGAATTCAGGAATTGAAATTGACCGGGGAGTATTAGTTGATGAATATTTACAAACTAATATTTCAAATATTTTTGCTGTTGGCGATTGCACGCAACAACGAGTACCTTTGGAAAACAGACGCCCGTTTGAACAAGTTTGGTACACCGGAAGAATTATGGGCAGAACTGTTGCCTATACAATTTGTAAAGAAAAGACAACCTATAAGCCGGGAATTTGGTTTAACTCAGCCAAGTTTTTTGATTTGGAATTTCAAACCTATGGTTGGGTTTTTAATAAACTTAGAGATGGAGAGGAAAGTTTTTATTGGGAGCACCCTACAAAATTTATGGCATTACGCCTTATTTATAATAGTAATAAAAACAACATTTTAGGGTTCAATTGTTTTGGAATAAGATTTCGCCATAAAGTATGTGAAAAATGGATTCAGGATAAACGCTCAATTGATTACGTGATGGAAAACTTAGCAGTGGCAAATTTCGACCCTGAATTTTATAAAAAATATGAAAAAGAAATTATTGAAAAGTATAATAGCAAAAAGGATAAACATATAGAACTTAAAAGTAAAAGAAAACTGCTAAGCTGGTTTTCCTACTAATAAAAAACTACTGATTAATGAAAATAATTAGACACCTTGGGCTCATTCTGTTTTGTTTTACATTTTTGTTATTCATTTCTGTATTATTTCTAAATAATTACAGCTTAACCAATGAAGTAATTAATAGTTTGGAGTTAAATACAGAACAAAATAAACTATTTAAGGAACATGCTGTGGATGTGCTTGGCAGGAAATACAAATCAAAATATGCCTATATAAAAAGCATTAAAAAAGTAATTCATTCGGTTAATAACAATTTAATTCAAAAATATAGTATTACAAATAGTGAAATTGAAAAAATTGTAAAATTATGCAATAGCAAATATTCAGGAATATTTCAGAAATCAGTTATTGATTCGGTTTATTTGAATAGTAGTAAAGTCAATGATTTTAAGAGAACCACCTTGAAAGCATATACCGAATGGATGGTTAATAAAAAATTTGACAACAATGCTGAATTGCTGAATAATTTAAAGAAAACTGCAAGTAATATTAATGTTTCTATTATTGGCAGCAAAGGCTTTGATGATTATCATATTAAGACATTAGAATTTGAAATTGTAAAACAATCAAGCAAAGGTATTGTAACTTCGCATAGAGTTTTATTTGTTTATTTAATTTTTATACTTGGAATTGCCGGAGCTTTAATTTATATAATTCCAACTTTTAAAAGCGGGTTTCCCGGAATAAAAAATAATCATATTTTTTTTACATCATTAAATACACGTGGTATAATTGGCATAATATTAGGCTCTTTATTAATTACGTTTTATATAATATTATATTGGTATCCGGCTTATATTGTTGAATGGGTAATACTAATTAATCCTCTTTCAGTATTTTTAAACGGGCATAATGCAAGTAGCTGGTTTCTGTATGGTTTTTTATATACATTGGCTATTCTTGTAATGGGAACCAGGTTTATCATAAAATACAGGCATAGTAAATATCATTTGATTAGAACAATATCTGTTATGTTTTTCCAGCTTTGCTTTGCTTTTATTTTATCAAATATATTGGCATTATTGAATTTACCGGAAGTTGACTTAAAAAATATTTGGCCATTAGATTATTCATTTTTCTTTGAATGGAGAATAAATCAATATTTACAAAGTGGAACTTTAGGTTATTTTATGTTTGGGTGGGGAATAGTTTTATTTCTTATAATTGTTCCTCTTTTCACATATTTTTATGGAAAAAGATGGTATTGTTCCTGGGTGTGTGGTTGCGGGGGGCTGGCTGAGACTGCCGGTGACCCATTCAGGCAATTATCTGACAAATCGGTAAAAGCATGGAAAATAGAACGTAAATTGATTTATGCAGTGTTAATCTTTGCTTTGGTAATGACTGTTTTGGTTTTATACACTTTTTTTACAGGAAAAAGTCATTTCTTAGGATTAAATTCATACAGCATTAGAAGTGTATATGGCTTTCTAATTTCATCAATATTTGCCGGAGTTGTTGGCACAGGATTTTATCCTTTGTTTGGAAACAGGGTATGGTGCAGGTTTGGTTGCCCGTTAGCTGCTTATATGGGAATTATTCAGCGTTTTAAATCAAGATTTAGAATTACTACAAATGGTAGTCAGTGTATCTCTTGCGGTAATTGTTCAACTTACTGCGAAATGGGAATTGATGTAAGATGGTATGCCCAGCGAGGACAAAATATTGTTCGGGCTTCCTGTGTGGGTTGCGGTGTTTGTTCATCGGTTTGTCCAAGGGGAGTGCTTCGTTTAGAAAACGGGCCAGAGAAAAGCAGAATTAATGAAACACCGGTTTTTTAAATAGTTATTTAGTGGAATATATTCAGGCATGGTAAAAGTTTCAGTAATTATTCCGGCATATAATGAGGAGTTGTCAATAGCAAAAGTTATTGAAGAAATTCCTAAAGAAATAGCCGGCGAAATTATTGTTGTCAATAACAAATCAACTGATAAAACTGCCGAAGTAGCTGAAAAAGCGGGAGCAATAGTTTTAAATGAACCTAAAAAAGGCTATGGAAATGCTTGTTTAACCGGAATACAATATTTGAACAACAAAACTAACAAACCTCAAATAGTTGTTTTTCTTGATGGCGATTATTCTGATTATCCGTCTGAGATGGCAAATGTTATAAAACCTATTTTAAGCGAGAATATTGATTTTGTTGTTGGTTCCAGAAAACTTGGGGAAAGAGCAAAAGGTTCATTAACACCACAACAAATCTTTGGCAATTGGTTAGCTACGTTTTTAATCCGTCTGTTTTTCGGTTATAAATATACCGACTTAGGCCCTTTCAGAGCTATAAAACTTAGAAAACTAAATAAATTAAATATGAAAGATAAGAATTATGGCTGGACAGTTGAGATGCAAATAAAAGCTTTGCAAAATAAATTGACTATAAAAGAAGTTCCTGTTAATTATAAACAACGTATTGGTACTTCTAAAGTTTCCGGTACCGTAAAAGGGACTATATTTGCAGGGGTAAAAATTATTTATACAATATTCAAATATATATAAACCTTATGGAACTAATTGTTCTAATAATATATGGATTTGCACTTAGTTTTATTTTAATATACAGTATTGTGCAATTTAATCTGGTTTTAAATTATTTACGATTTCACAAAAAACAAAAATCTGAAGTAAATACTGAACCCAAACTATTAACAGATAATGAACTACCTTTTGTTACCATTCAATTGCCTGTATATAATGAATTATATGTAGTTGAAAGATTGATTGATTCTGTAGTAAAAATTGACTATCCACATCATAAACTTGAAATTCAAGTGGCTGATGATTCAACTGATTCAACATTAGAGTTGGTTGCAAAAAAGGTTAAAGAATATCAGGATAAAGGCTTTGATATAAAGCATATTACTCGAAAAAACAGAATTGGCTTTAAAGCAGGAGCTTTAGCTGAATGTTTAAAAACAGCGAAAGGTGAGTTTATTGCCATATTTGATGCAGATTTTTTACCGAGGCAGGAATTTATTAAAGCCTGCTTGCCATATTTTAAAAATGATAATATTGGAATGGTACAGGTACCCTGGGGGCATATAAATAAAAATTACTCATTTTTAACTAAACTACAGGCATTTGCTCTTGATGCACACTTCACCATTGAACAAACCGGACGGTTTGCCGGCGGCCATTTTATTAATTTTAACGGAACTGCCGGAATTTGGCGTAAAAAATGTATTATTGATGCCGGGGGCTGGCAATACGATACACTTACTGAAGACCTCGATTTAAGTTATAGGGCACAGTTAAAAGGATGGAAATTTGTGTTTAATGATTCAATTGATGCCCCGGCAGAATTGCCTGTTGCAATGAGTGCAATTAAAAATCAGCAATTCAGATGGATGAAAGGCGGAGCTGAAAACTTCGTAAAATCAGCGGGTAAAGTTATATTGAGCCATAACTTGCCTTTTAAAACAAAAATTCACGGCTTTATGCATCTAATGAGTAGTTCAATATTTGTTTTTGTTTTTATTACTTCGCTATTAAGCATACCCACACTGTATATAAAAAATTATTTCCCAAAATATACAATGATTTTTACTATAAGTAGCTTATTTTTAATTAGTTTGATTTTTTTAATCATATTTTACAAAGTTTCGTTTCACGATAAAAGCAAAAAGCCTATTGTTAAATGGTGGCATTTTCTAATACGTTTTGTTACGTTTTTATCTGTTTCTATGGGACTTTCGTTTCATAATACCATTGCAGTAATTGAAGGTTATTTGGGGAAGAAAAGTTCATTTATTCGTACTCCAAAATTTAATATCCTGTCAAATTCCGATAGTTGGAAGGCCAATAAATATTTATCAAAAAACTTGAATACAATTACTATTATAGAAGGGATACTTGTAATCTATTTTTTATATGGCATTGCAAGTGCCTTTTACTTAAACGATTTTGGTTTATTGCCGTTTCATGTTTTATTATTTTTTGGTTTTGGAACAGTTTTTTTTAGTTCTGTTTTTCATTTAAAAACCACCTCAGTTCCTGTAAATGAAAATTCAAAAAAATAATTTATTATTAAGTCTGTTACTAACTGTAATTTATATATGGTTATCTTACTTTACTCCAAGGGATAACTTTAATCAATTGCTGTTTTTTTATATTTTATTATTTGCCGGATACATCTATTTTCTGGTTAAATATAAGCATGAGTTAGAAAAGTCGTATTTTGTAATAGGAATTATATTCAGGTTTTCTATTCTTTTTTCTATTCCTAATTTATCCGACGATTTTTACCGTTTTATATGGGATGGCAAATTAATTAGTTTGGGAATTAATCCGTTACAATATCTTCCTTCTGAACTCATAGCAAAATTTAATGCATCAAGTGGATTGTCGGTTATGAATGAGTTATATAATGGAATGAATTCCCGGCAACATTACACCTGCTACCCTCCGGTTAATCAGCTTTTGTTTACTATTGGGGCACTTTTTACTAAACAAAATTTTTATATTTCAATTCCGGTTTTGAAAGGCATAATTTTGTTATCGGAAATTGGCATCTTTTTTTTAATTAAAAAACTTCTGTTACATTTTAAACTTCCTGCTAAAAATATTTTCATATATTGGTTAAACCCATTAGTAATTATTGAGTTAACCGGAAATATGCATTTTGAAGGAATAATGCTGTTTTTCCTTCTGTTGGCTTTTATTTATTTGTTAAAAGATAAATTTTGGTATTCTGTTTTGTTTTATTCTGTTTCGGTTTCGGTTAAACTAATTCCGCTTATGTTTTTACCGGTTTTGCTGTCATTTTTAGGCTTTAAGCGATGGATTAAATATTGTATAATTGTTGGTATATTAACCATTGTATTTTTTCTCCCGTTTATAAATAATAATAACCTTTTAAATTTTTTACAAAGCCTCGATTTATATTTTCAAAAATTTGAATTTAATGCAAGTATTTATTATTTGGTTCGAGAAATTGGTTTCTGGATAAAAGGTTATAACATTATTCAATCAGCCGGAGTAGCACTTTCAATTATTAGTTTTATTATTATACTGATTATAGGGTTTTCAAAAAAAGGAAATATCAAAAGCAATATTTTTGTGCTAATGCTTTACATGATAACAGTTTATTACCTATTGGCCATGATTGTTCATCCATGGTACATAATTACCCTGGTTTTATTATCTGTTTTTACAAAACATTTGTACCCAATGGTTTGGAGTTTATTGGTAATAGTAAGTTATTATACCTATTTAACACCTGCGTACCAGGAAAATATGTATTTGGTTGCTTTGGAATACTTGCTACTAACAGCATACATTGTTTACGAATTTAACATCTTAAAAAGAGGGAAACAGGTAATGGGAAAAGCTTTAAATGCAGAATCTATTCTTCGCTATTAAAGCCAATGAGATTTATGGGAAGTTTTTTATAATTGGAATAAATTTTACCTTCTGAATAAATGTCATCATCATCAAAATCATAATACCAGTTTACAGAAATATCTTTTCCGAGCTGGAAATATTTTTCAAGTTTTGAAAAAATAATAGAAACCATTTTTGCTGAAGCAGAATTTAAATAATCAACTTTAAAATTAAATTCCATTTTTTTATCAATGTTTTGAATATTTTCTTCAATCCAGTCTAAAACAGGCTGATAAAGCTTTATAACATTTTCTGGAAGCGAATGACCAATAAATTCATATTTGTCATTTTCCGGATCAAGAATAATCTTTGGCGACTTAGTTGTAGCTTCTATTATTAGCTTATCCATGTGTCCTTTTTATTTAGTAAGTCAAATATACCAAATGTTTCTTAAAAGTTCAATAATTTATTTTTATTAACAAGTTAATAAATAGAATTGACATAGAATTATGTAGTGTAATATTCAGTGTAACAATTAGTTAATTATTTAAATTACTTATCCTTAATTAACCATATTTGTTAATAAAAAATAATTTACATGTAACTATTTACTAATTATCATAATTAGGCATCATTAAAATAATGGAATATTGTTTTGTATAAATTACGAAATGAATAAATGAACAAATGAAATTTGCTTTGGCTTATTAGAAGACAAACCCATAAAATGCTATTTCTTTTTCTTTTTAATTTTATTTAAACTTCTGGTAATCCCAAATAACTCAATGGACTTTTTGTTATAAGCTTCTGCTGCTTCTTCAGGAGTATTAAAAGATCCCAAATTAATAGCTTTTCTATTTAAATAAATTATAGCCTGAAATTTATTGCTACTCTTAATTACACCTCTATAACCAAACTTGTTATCAGTTTTAACTGTATTTCTAACCACATTAGATAGTGTTGACCATTCTAAATTAGCAATTCTACAATCCAGGTGGTTTCCATTTATAAATCGCACCCACATTTTTGATTTATGAGGTTTTTCAATGAAGTTTTCGGCAATTAATTTTTGTAAATAGATTGTTTCACTCTTATAGGTGCCATTTTTTTGTCTCCAATTTTTTTGAAAAAATGCATACCCATTTGAATGCTCTCTTAAATTCTCCAAAAATCTAATATTATTTAAATGACTGTCGTTTATAATAAATGTATATACTTTATCATCAATTAAAGCAGTTTTTCTCGAATTTTTAAGTGATAGTTTGTATAACATTTTGTATTGAATTGAATTTAGTTTACACTAATTCAGGTTTTAAGAAAATTAATTAATGGGATTTTTATGTTTATAACTCGTAACTAACAAATATAATAAGATAATTAATCGAATTCAAATAATAATTTGAATAAATAGATTTTAAATAAGGGGCATATGATACTATGCTCATAAAAGAAATACAACTTTTATTATGAATTATTTGTTTTTAAATTTGTTTAAATCTAACAGATAGGCAATCATATTTCTTTTTGAATAAGAATCAATTTCCAATTTATAAAAACGGATTAGGTTATTGTAATTAATTTCCTTAAAACCAATACTATTATATAATTGTCTGGCTTTAAAATTTTGTGCACTGGTTGACAGAAAAAGCTCTCGAAACTTAAATTTATCAGCCAGTTTAATTGCTTCCAAAGTCAAGTCTTTTCCAATTCCAATTCGCCTGTAGCCTAATTTTACTTTTAAACTGTATAAAACGCAATACTTAAATTCTCCATTTATTTTAATTTTTTGTAACATAACCGAACCAACAATTTTGCTTCGCCTATTCAATGCAATAATGTAATCTCTATACTTTTCTATTGGTTTTTTACAATCTTCTTTGTTTAAATAAATCCATTTCCAATACTTTTCTAAATAATATGAATTAGCAATAATATAATGAACGTTAGATGGAAACAATCTAATAATCCGGCTATAAATAGTTAAACCTTGTATTTTATCAATTGTATGTATTATTATTTTTTTCAATAAGGTCATAAAAGCTAATCGCATGTGTATAGAAAATTGAATTTTATCTATTATTTATGATAGGAAACTACAAAATTTTAAATAAAATAAATGTATAATTAATAATTCAATTAGTTAAAATTATTTTATTTTACACTTTATTAAAAATCAAATTTTAGCTAAGTATGTTTAAGATTGCAATGATTGTTGGTGCCGGAGGCTTTTTGGGTACGGTTAGCAGGTATTTTTCTCAAATATTTTTGCAAAGAATGTTTCAAACCATATTCCCAATTGGAACAATGACAGTTAATATATTAGGGAGTTTCTTAATAGGGTTAATATATGCTTTATCTGAACAAAGTAATATTCTTTCACCTGAAATAAGACTATTTTTAGCAGTTGGTTTTTGTGGAGGGTTTACTACTTTTTCTTCTTTCTCATACAATATTTTTAACTTAATTAATGATTCAGGAATTATTTTAAATTTAATATATATTATTGGGAGCATAGTTCTTGGTGTTATAGCAGCATATGCCGGTGTGTTAACAATTAAATTCTTTTAAATTATGAAACTGGAAAAAGATGCTAAATTATTACGTATTTTTATAGGCGAAAGCGATAAATATGGACAAAGACCACTGTATGAAGCAATAGTATATGCAGCTAAGAAAAAAGGAATGGCCGGAGCTACCGTAACAAAAGGAGTATTGTCATATGGTGCAAACAGTAAAATTCACACTTTAAAAATATTTGCTTTATCGGAAGATTTGCCTGTAATAATAGAAATTGTTGATGAAGTAGAAAAAATAGAAGAGTTTAATGAAATTGTAGATAAAATGTTTAAAAAAGTAAACTGTGGCGGATTAATTACTGTTGAAAAGATTAAGGTTTTAAAATATGATGCACGTAAATAATACATAAATTTAACAATAACCTTGCATTCAAATTATATTTAGTTAAATAGGTTATGAATAAAAGGAATTTATATTAAATTCAAACTATAATAAATTTAAATTTTATGAAACGGAATAAGATAACATATCATGATGTAGATTTTGATATATTCCCTGATGAATATAAAGAAATATTAGAAGGTTTGTCGAGCAAAGAAAGAAGTGTAAGAGTAAATGCCAGAAACAAGATTGAAGATATTGGAATGCCAATTACGGAACATTTAAAAGAAATTCTTTATTTTAAGGATCATCATTTGCGATGGGAAGCAGCAAAAACTTTTTCGCAAATGGCTTTGCCGGAAACCATTACAATTCAAATTCAAACCTTAGAAGACGATGAATCTGACATAAGATGGATTGCTGCAGAAGGCCTTTCTAAAATGGGTTCAAAAGTAATTAAGCCAATATTAGATTATCTTCTGGAACACGGAACTGAATCAGTACATTTAATAAAAGGCGTATATCATGTATTAAATAAAATTGATACAGATAAAGAATTAAAGGAAAAATTAGCTCCTTTGGTAAAATCTTTAAAAAAGAGAAGATCACTACATGAACAAGTACCACTTTTAGCTAAACAAATTATGCTGGAGATATAATAATTGTTCAGGTTAAAAAATAATTCACTAATATAGGTTTTATTAAGAATTTACTCATTAGTAGATTCAAGGATTTATATTTATAATAATATACCTCTAATTATACTAAAATGAGTATTATACTTTACATAGGAATTATAATTTTTGCAGGATTTATTTTTTCTGAATTAACTAATTTTATAAAACTCCCAAAAGTAACCGGATACATAATTGCCGGAATACTTTTAAATCCTTCTTTATTTAATGTTATACCAGAAAGTTTTCTGGAAAACACAACTCCGGTTATAAATATTGCTTTATCCTTTATAACTTTTTCAGTTGGAGGCAGCCTGCTCTTTTCTGAATTAAAAATAAAAGGGAAAAGTATGATTACCTTAACTATTTTTGAAGCTGAGTTTGCCTTTTTATTTGTTACCCTAAGCTTCTTATTCTTATCATATATGTTTCATATGTTAGACACAACATCTTTTAGGGTATATCTTGCTTTTAGCTTATTATTAGGCGTTTTTGCCACCCCAACCGACCCTTCTGCAACTCTGGCAGTAATTAATGAATATGGAGCTAAAGGAAAAGTTACTAATATGGTATTGGGAATTGCAGCTTTTGACGATTCAATAGGGTTAATAAATTATAGCATTTTTAGTTCAGTAGCTATTTTGTTAATGGGAGGAACAAGCATTGGTATGGCTTCATATTTTGAACCACTTTATGCTATTGGAGGAGCATTATTGTTAGGTACCATTTTTGGCTTTTTTATGAATTTTATTACTAAATTTTTAAATAAAGAAACAGGAGGTGAAATTATTATTGTTGTTGGAGCATTGTTATTATTGTGTTACGGATTAGCAAAGTTAATTAAAATTGATGCTCTTTTGTCTAATATGGTTATGGGTGTTGTTGTGGTAAATTATAGTAAAAATCAAGATAGAATTTTTAAAATTTTAGAACGCTATACCGATGAATTAATATTTTTACTTTTTTTTACTATTAGCGGCATGCACCTTAATTTTGGTAGTGTTGTTGCCTCTTTGCCATTTATTTTGATATTTGTTATTTTTAGGTCTCTTGGAAAGTTTTCAGGAATTTATTTTGGAGGATATTTCTTGAAAGAATCTAAAAAAATAAAAAAATATACTGCCGGAGGGCTTGTTCCTCAAGGAGGTATAGTAATTGGCCTGGCATTTTTAATGCGTACTTATCCTGAATTTAATTCACTTTCAGATATAGTAATAAGTATAATTTTAGGAGCTACTGTAATTCATGAAATTATTGGCCCGGTAATTTCTAAATTTGCTCTTAAAAAAGCAGGAGAAATCGCAATAGATAAATAACTGAATATTAGTAGCTATTTTTTATATTGTACTGAATCAATTAATTCTTCAAAATTCACATCATCAATCCATAACTTCCCGGGTTTGTCCATTACAATGTCTAATAAAAGAAGTTCTTCGTTTTCAGCAGGTTCAATAATTTCTTTAAAATAATACCATGTTGAAAAACTGATTTCTGTTTCAATAAACTTTTTTGAACGAAGATGCCTTTTTTTATCTTTAGTTGCGGTAATCCAACTTACATAAAAACTACTATTTTCATTTTTTAACCAAAGCGAAAGTTTATATTTTACCCCGGGTTTAATCTTAAATTGATTTTCCATTCCTGGTTTTTTCCATGCTTTGCTACTGCCCGATACTTTTTTTGCATCTAATAAAATACAGTTTTTCCCTTGCTTAGCATCAATAGTATCAATAATGAAATTGACATTGCCCTTTTGAATTGCAGGTTTAAAAATGAGCCAGTTTACAGGATAACCATTATTTATAATCTCAAAGCTTCCGTTAAAGCCTTTTGAATCATCCATATTATTATCAATAAATTTATTTGTACAATTTGAAAATAATACAAGAATGACAGTAACAATTGATAATTTAAATAACATTTTCATGATGATAGCCCTCCTGTGAAAAGTATATAAATATTAAAATGAATAGTTAAAATGAACCACATAACTATCAAATTTATGAAATAAAGTTATACGAGTAAAGAAAATTTTACAATCAGGGTTAGAATGCTGTTTTTATTTTAAAAAAACAGGAACATAAACTGACATTCTTATAAACTAAATATTCAAGTTATGATTATTTAATTTATACTTTAATGGTTTTCGGTAAATATAAAAAAGTCGGGGTGGGGAGATTCGAACTCCCGGCCTCGTCGTCCCGAACGACGCGCGCTAACCGGGCTGCGCTACACCCCGCTATTAATTGGTTTAATTACATGAAAGGACTTTTCAAACATATTAAAATGATTGAGCGCACAAAAATAATTAAAATTTTAATTGTAATCATAAAAAAGGTTGACTTTAAAAATAAGTCAACCTTTCATTCCGTTTTCAAATGTCTTACTGCTATTTTTCTTTATATTCACGGTTCATACCTTTACAACCTTGCTTATTCCCTTTTTTATGTCCATTTTTAAAACCATCTCCTCTCTCTCCCATTTGGCTATGACTATCGAAAATCACTCTCTGTTCGTCAGTTAATAATGCTCTAACGTCTTGAATATGTTTGGCTTTTTGCTTCATCATTTTATTTTTTAAAGCAGTTATTTCATCAATATTGGCATTAATGGCTTTCATATCTGCCTTATCTGCTGTAGTTAGAGTTTGTTGCCTGGCCTTTAACTCATTTAACCGATTACTAAACTGAAGCATTTGCTTCATTTGATCAGTTTTTAAGGTGTTCATTTTAGCTTGCTGGCTTTCTGTTAAATTTAACATCTGGCACATTGCATCAAACCTTTCGCCTTTACCCTGATGTTCAAAATTCTGAGCATAAATTTGGCTACTTGCCAGTATAGTCAGCACAGTTACCATTAAAACGTTTGCAATTTTTCTTATTCTTTTCATGACTTTAATTTTTAAAGATTATAATAATTATGATTTTTACTGTTAGACATGAATATTTATTATTTCTTGTGCCTCAAATCATAATAAATGTTAAAATCATTGATTATTTCTTTTACATTTTACCGGATAAATAACAATTTATTTTAGAAAAAGTGCAATTCAGTATAAATTTATAACTTTTCACCTATTGTATTATATTTGTTAATTATTGATTTATACCATTATTTTTTACTTTCAATTTTAAAACTTAAATGGAAAAAGTTAGAAAATGCCTTGAATGTAATGAGCCTCTCAGAGGGCGGATAGACCAAAAATTTTGTTCTGATTATTGCAGAAATGCTTATAATAATAAACAGCGCAGAGAAAATAAGGAGATTATTCGTGACATTGATAAAAAACTGCATAAAAACAGAAATATTTTAGCAAAGCTTTGTACATATGAGAAAACGGCTACTGTGAAGTTGGCCCTAAAAGCGGAAGGTTATAATTTTAATTATTTGACAAATTTTTTTAGAACTAAAAACAATGCAGTTTATTATTTTTGTTACGATTATGGATTCAGGTATTTAGATGACACCGATAAAATATTAATTGTAAAAAAACAGGATTATATTTAAATCTAATTATATGCATAAAATTTGGAAAGCCACAGAAATAGTCAGAGCACATCAGGTTGACTTGAGAAACAGGTTAAAACTAAGTTCCTTTTTTAATTTTGCACAACATGCTGCCTCTGTTCATGCCGATTCATTAGGCTTGGGATATAAATACCTGATGAGTAAAAGATTATTTTGGGTGCTTTCATGGATAAAATTTGAAATTATTTCATATCCCGGAATGGATGATAAAATACATATTGAAACCTGGCCAAAATCAAAATACAGATTATTCTCATTACGAGATTTCTTTTTTTACAATGAGGAGAAACAGGTAATTGCTAAAGCTTCAACCGCATGGTTAATGGTTAATGCTAAAACAAAAAGAGCAACCGACACAAGTGAAATTATTGATAATAAAAAGTACAATAAAAATAAAGTTGCCCTGAATGACTTGCCTGAAAAAATACCTGACTTAAAAAATGCGAAAAAAGTTAATTCTTTTATTGTACAATATTCTGATATTGATATTCTGCAGCATATGAATAATGCGCGCTATGTTGACCACTTGCTCGATTCATATAATTATGATTATCATAAAAGCCACAGGGCAAAAAGTATTATATTATCCTATTTGCATGAAGCAAAAGCAAATGATATAATTGATATAAATTCTGACATGGAAAGTACGAATACAAAACATTTTTTTGAAGCTGTTAACAAGGCAAATAAACAACCTGTCTTTAAAGCAATAGTTGAGTGGTAGGTTTTTTTGTTATTAAGAAAAATTATAGTGCATTATATTGAAATGTTGTGCATAATTTTATGAGAAATTCGAGAACAAATATAATTTTATCAATACTACTGATTTTATTCTTTGGAGATTGTAAGAAAAAAGAAGATTTAGATTATTTTCCCTTAGATCAGAATTTTAAGGATTTCATTTATTTCAAAAATGATTCATATTGGATATACGAAAATGAAGATGGAATTACTGATACTCAAAAAGTAATAAATAGCATTATAACCGAATGTCATTGTATTGATGAAGTTTTTAATGATTGGATTATATCAAGAGATCATGAATATATTCAAGAATTTTTAGAATATGAAATCATATCAAGCCTAGATTCAAGTATTATTGAAGTAAATGGAGGTACAAGATGTGGTTCTGAATATGATCCAGAATCAAAGTTTGATTGTTTTTGGGCAAATTACAATTCTAATGTAATTTTTGTGTGGTATCCAAAATCTGGTTTTGAATATTATAGAAAATCAGATTTTTTTCGGGTAAAACTGATTAGTTGGTTTGATTCACTTTTAGTACATGACAAATATTACTATGATATAATAGAAATGTGGCAGTATGATAATCATGTTGAAACATCATTCTTCTTTGCAAGAAATTATGGATTAGTCAGAAAGATTGAAACAAATATGCTTTGGCCACCTGACACAATAAAATGGGATTTAATTGATTCAAAAATCATTCAATAATAAATTTAAAACTATGCACAACACACGCTAAATTTAATTGCCGATTTTGTGGTTTTCTGAAGTTAATTATTTTTGTTTAAGCAAATTAGTAAAATGAGAAAGATG
>JAADFW010000089.1 GCA_013152655.1 Chlorobiota bacterium | reverse complement strand
TATTTAATTCCTGAGAACAAAACCTTTACAAAGTCATTTTAGCATTTCAAAAAATGAATAATTTTTTAAACAATTTTGTAAAGGTTTAATAATTCAAAGTTTGTTAAGTATTAATCATGTGGGTTTTCAGGAACAGAACTGCTAACACACATTAAAAAAGCAAAAAAGGCAGGAAGCCGGAGTAGAATATAATCCCCGGCTTTTTGAATTATCTCAATTATCCAGAATTGAGCCATATTGTTTAATGCTTTTTAATAACTGAAACGCTGTTTTGTTATCTTGCCCTTTCGAATTTGCAATGCGAAAGCATTATGATTCTGCATGTTAACGTTTGATTATACATTTATAACAACACCAAATATATTTTATGCAATCATGTTTTCAAGTTCTTGTTCAGTTGCATTTTGGTTTTCAGGTATGTCCATTAAAAGCGCATTTTCTTTTGCTTTATAAATGTCCCATTGTTTTCTTGCTGCATTAATAACAACACCTATAATCAGTCGTATAGCAACATACTCAGCCTGTTCGGGCAAATATGGAATATCAATGTGTTTGTTTGCAAGCTTCGCTAATCTCTTTATTAGCCTTTTGGCCTCTTCATCGTCAATTCCTTTGTCTAAGCTTCTTGCCAAATCGTAAAATTCATTAGGCAGGTTATCGTAAAGAAACCGGTCAATTTTAATTACTATTTTAATCAGTATTTTTTCTTCTCCTGTTTCATTAATTATCGGGACATTGATTTTTTCATTTAGCCTTTTTGCTAAATCTAATACTTCCTCGTCTGTCATTTTTGAACGTTTTTCTGCCGGAGCAAAATATTCGTCTAACAGGTTTTTGAATTGTTCTTCGGTTAATTCGTTAATTGTTGGCATAATTTAAAATTTTAAGTATTTATAATTTATTGGCTTAATTAGAAATGTTTATATATTTTTTTTCAAGCAGGATAATTATTATTATATTTTTACATATTACCCTGCAAATTAGGCACATGTGTTTTTTCTCCTTTTTTTAACAAAAGTTCGCTGCTTGTTTTAAAACATATTTTATCACCTCCTCCTGCTCTGTTAAAATCATTGTTAAAAGAGCCATTTATGTGAATATTTGTTTTGTTTTGCTTAACATAAATAACTTTAATATAATCTTGTTGTACAGGCAGCGTAAACAGCTCAACAGGGTCATTGCGCATAATGTGACAATTGGTATAACTTTCAACGGTAGTTACAAAACTGCCGGGCAATAGCATTTTATTATACATGTCTATTCTGTTATCGTTTATGTAAATGCCGGGCCTTATATAAATATCAGCTGTTTCTGAATAGCCTGTTCTTACAGAATTATTAAATAGATTACTTGTTATCGGCTGATTTATTATCTGCCCTTCGTAAAGTATTTGTATATCCTTCAGTTCAACAATTGACAATACTTTAGTCAGAATTTCATATCCATTGCCAATTAATGTGTTTGAATAAATTTTTAGTTTTTCATCGTGGTCAATTAATATTTCTGCATTAAAAACAACGAAATTTTTTATTTGTTTTTCGTCATTTTTTCGTGCTTTTATTAATTGATATCCTATACCTGACTCAGGCATTTCTAACATTTTTCCCATCGATATTTTATCCAATTTGTAAATCATAAATCTTATTTTTTTGATTAGTCCGGGTTTTATTCATTTTCCATTTTTTTATAATAATTTAAGGTTGCCCTCTATATATAATGTTTCCTTTTTGGACAAAATCTTACCCTGTTTTGGCACTTTTTTTTCAACAAATTTGTTAATATGTTGATTACCAGAGAGAATAATTTTCAACAGAATTTGATATGAGAAGGGAAAAGATTAAATACTTACCTTTAAATGAAATCACAAAAAGTAATATTCACAACCTGATATTGATAAATAAGTATTATTCATGAATAGAGCTTGCGAGCTCAACGAGGTCAATTTTCCGGGTTATGCTATATGGGATATTAGGAATATTGAAAATTACATGCTTGCAGAAACAGGCAATGTCAATAAGGCTTATTTTATTTTCCGCAATAAACTTTTAGCCTTTTCGGCATAAAAATTATTGTGTTCGGCTAAATATTTAAACATCTGTTTTGCCTTTTCATTTTCCTGATTCTTTAAATAACACAAACCAAGATACCATGAAATATTCTTGCTTAATAAGTTATTCCGGTATGACAAAAGGTGCTTTAAAGTAATAACAGCACTGTCGGTCTGGTTTGTTTGCATATAACAATTTGCTATTAAAAACTCAACAACCTGGTTGGCTGTGTCATTTGCTATACTCTTATTAAACAAAACCAATGCTTTGTCATAATTTTGCAAATTGTACTCATTAAATGCTTGTGCTAAACTTTCATTTATTCCTGTGTTTTTTCCTGAACGTTCAACAACCGAATATTCGTAAGGGTGGTAATATTTTTTGTAAAGTTGTGCATTGGAATTATTAAAATTATAATAAAAATAAAACGACAAGCCAACAAGAATAATAATTGATGCTGCCAAAGACATTGGCTTTAAAGCATTTTTTAGTGAAATAGTTTTCCTTTTACTTTTCTTATAACTAATAATCATTTCTTTCAATTCATTTTTAAATTTTGGTTCATCATTATTTAAAAATTCATTTACATCGGTTACAAGTTGAAGCTCTTTTGCTAATTCTTTGTCATTTTCAAGCTTTGATTTAAAATAAGCTAATTCATCACTTGTCAATTCTCCGTTCAGATATTTTTCAATAAGTTCATTATTATTCATAACGCAATAATTTTGAGTTGCTGATTGTATTTCCTAAATATAATTTTCATAGTAAGGATCATTTTTAATGCTTTCAATTAAATTCTTTTTACATAGTGTTTTCTTTTTGTATAAATAATCCATACTGTAATCCATTATTTCAGCCATTGCTTTGTTTGATAATCCTAATTGTGTCATTTTCAGAACTTTCTGGCAGTTTTTTCCTAATTTTAATAAATGTTTTCTGTACAACTTATACCTTTCTTCACGTTTTATCTCATCAATAGCATTATTATCAACCAATAGAGTACCTGATAATTGACTTTCTAACTTGTCATATTTTATAGTTTTTATTTCATTTTTGTCATTTTCAATTTTTCTGAACCGGTAATACCAAATATTTCTGTATATGCCCCTGAAATATTCATCTATATTCTTCTCAAGTATTACCTTTTTTTTAAACTTCAATATTTTATAAAGAACGTATAATGCATCTTGCATTAAATCTTCAGCATCTTGCTTACTTCCTCCAAATTTTTTTACAAAGTTGGCAAGCAGGTTAAAATGCAAGGCAATAAATGGTTCAATAACCGATTTATCATGCTTGATAAATTTTATTAAAAATTCTTTATAATTATCATGCATCTTCTATATATAATGTTTCTTTTTTTACCGTTTTCTTACCCTAAAATTACAATTATTTTTCAACAAAAATACTAACGTGCTCATAATCAGCACAATAATTTTATACGCTTTTTTACAATTAAACCCAATTTGCACATAAAATTTAGAAGCGATTTCTTCTTTTTCTATAATAAAATGAAAACAGGGTAATTGGAAAAAGCAAAATAATAATAAAAATAGGGATGAAAGCTTTATAAGTTTTTATTTTTGCTTTTTTTACAAGAGGCAGTGTGTTTCCAATATTAACATAACCGGCCCAGTAATATGGGTGTAATTTTATTTCGTCAGCATTATGTATATAATTTAGTTTAGCATTTTGCAAGGCAATATCTTTTGACAAGCCACGGGATAGGTTCGCATAAAAATCGTGCATTAATAAAGCTCCTGACTTATCATTTAGTTTCCAAAGAGTAAGAACAAGGCTGGGGCAGCCGGAATAAACAAAACTACGTGCAATACTTAAAACGCCTTCTCCTTTTTTAAGTTTTCCGTTTCCGGTATTACATGCACTCAGCACTAACAAATCGGGCTTTAAGTGCATATTAAAAATTTCGTATGTATTTAACCGCCCGTCTTCTTTTGAGTTGGCAGTATCAGAAAACAATAAATTCGAATACATAGGATTATCATCATTTAAAAAGGCATGCATTGCTAAATGAACAATATTAAAGCTATTTACATTTGACTTAAAGTTTTCTTCTGATGCTTCCCTGCCAATAAAACTTTTACTTGTAAAAAAGCCGGCAATTTCTTTTACTTCTTTTAATGCTCCGTTTAACTGAGAATAGCCACTTCTTGTAGCCAAGTCAGCTTCATTGTTTGCCTTATTGTAAATGGGAGCAAAAGTTGCTAAACTATTGACGAATGCAGGTTTTTTATTTAGGTATTTTAGTGTTGTTACTGAATACTGGTAGCTTACAGTATTTTTTAATATAAGGTAAGGCAGCGTACCGTAATCATTTTGTTTGCTATTTGGCATTGAAGTAAGTAATATGTCAAAAGGCAGGTAATTCAGTTCTGCATCGGGAATTATGATAAGTTTTTTATTTCTTATTTCATTTTCAACAGGTTGTAAAAGCGTTTTATATAAATTGTATGATGAGGTAGTAAATTCGCTGAAATACTTTGAGTCAAAACCCACCCACGGGTTATAACTAATAAAATTATGAATGTAATTAAGTTGCTTATAGAAAGAAGAATCAATCTCTTGTTTATACATAGCGGCCTTGTTTTTTGAAATGGCAAAAACAAATAATGAGTTGTCAGCCAGGCTGTATTCCAAAATAACTTCGTTGGCAGAAATATAATTTTTAATTTGTTCAAAAGTTATGTTTACAGGTTTGTATTTTAATTCGTAATATTTCGGAAATTTTTGTTCTAAATTTTTAATCAGGCTTTCTCTTTCTGCATATAAATCAAACAATTCGCGGCTTGAGCTATTTTCGTATGTTAAAATATCTTTCTTTATATTTCTTTTGTTTTCTAAGTAGTTAATACGATTATTCAGGCTTTTTTCAATATTTATTATTGAATCGGGCACACTTCCTTTAACCAATGAATTTGCATCATTTAAAAAAGTATTTAACACAGAAGCTTTGCTCATTTCTGCATAATTTAAAGCCATTTGTAAATAGTCCTCCTGCTTTGTTAGTGTATATAATTTATATTTTGCTAATAGTGCCCTGGAGAATACCTCATTCTCTAAGCTTATGAATCGCATTCTGTTATTGTTGCCTAAATAATAAACTTTTAGTTTGTTAATTAAAGCAATTACCTCATCGTATATTTTCCCGCAACTTACCCAGTCTGATAAATCATCTGACTTTAATGCTTTTACATAGTACAAATCAGCTTTTTTATTCAGCAAGTCTAAATAGTTTAGTTTATCAATTAAAGGAATTTCAGGATTTTTATAAAAAAACTGTAACGCCAGATTATAGTTTTCAAAAGCCGGTTTAAAATTATTTGTTTTCTTATAATAATCTCCTATCAATCCATAGCAACTTAAAGTACGCGGATTATTATCGCCTAATTTGGCTTTATATATTTTAAGTGCTTTTTTTAAAGAAATGTATGCTTTGTCATAATCAGATGTTTGTAAGTAAAATTCGCCTAAACTTTTGTAAACAGTGCCTATTTTATAAA
>JAADFW010000088.1 GCA_013152655.1 Chlorobiota bacterium | reverse complement strand
AGATAAACACGAAAAAACTGTTTTTACTTATCAAAAATTTCAAAAAATATTAAAATATTTTCAAAAAATTATTTCTACATTATTTACAACGGTTGTATAAGAAAAGTAAGGGATAAATCCGCAAGTACTTTCATTTATAAAAGTAGCAAAATTTTGGGTTTTTGACTTCTTAAATTATTAAAAAAAGCAAAATCGCAAAGATTTTGCGGTGCTAATTGCTTGTAACTACTTTTAATTCAGGAATTTGCCCTTATTTTTTTTATATATTGTTGGCATTAGTTTTTAGTCATTCCCAAATAATTTTGATAGTAGCCATGTTGCCAACACAACTCCTCCAATTGTTAAAGCAGCACCAATAATGTCATCTGAATTTTGATCTTTTAAGAATTTGTCATACTGTTCTTTTGATATATTTCCATTCTCGTAAAGAAGTGTCATATATTCTTTTCTTTCCTTTTTCGTTGCTTTATTTTCCTTTATGAGCCTTTTCAATTCAAGCAAACGATTATAATCTATACTATTCATTTTTTAGCCTTTTGTCGTTTATTTAATGCTTCAATTAATTTTGGCACCAAAGTATCCATTTGTTTACCAATTTGGTCAATTACTTGTTGTTGTAAGTCATCTTTCGCTTTTTGTTCATTAAGTTTCAATTCCAGACTGTGTATTTTGTCTTTTAAATTTTCACTTTTGTCTCTTATATAATCTTTTAAATTATGTTTAGTACCCAAGAAAGTCCCAAGAGCAGTAACTGCAATTCCTGCTATATAAAAAACATCTTTTAATTCAAATTCCATTATAGTTGTTTCGTTATTAATGATTTAATAATATTTATTATACTTTCCGCAATTATTGTCTGGTTCATTTTATCATTTTTAATTAATGCCAACGGTTAATATATGGTTAGTGGCGGAATTTGAAATACAAAACTTTCAGTTTTATACTTACTTTTATATTTTTGTAATTGCTTGTGTATTAGCAATTGACCGCCATTAACTATATATAATGTTAGCTGCTGATTATTGTATGTTTTTCAATAAAATCATTATATTTCTCTGAATAAATATATTCTTTATTTGTTAATATATCTTCCAAATTATCAATAAAGATTCTTTCACTCTTTTTATCTCTTAACCAATTATTGACATTTTCAATGCCAGAGTTTTCCCTGATAATTTTAATAGATGTTATATATATCAAGTCTAAAAAGTCTTTTATTAGTGTCGATTTATAATCCTTATTAGCATAATATCTTTTAGTATCAAATATTCTTTTTTCTCTATCCGAAATATCACAGTCATAATGTTGTTTTAAAATATAGTAAGCTGAAACATTATAAAATAAGCAAACATTAGTTATCTCAAAACTTCTTTTTATACGATCTATTCTATTACTTCTTGTATTTTTGTCTCTCTCATCTCGTGCTGGTTCTTGATTTAATTTATTTAATTGCTTTTTAAGACTTTCTTTGTGAAATTTTTTAGAATCATCATGCAATCTACTTATAAAAAGTAATTCATCAAGTTCAATATTTGATTTTTTAAAAAGTATTCCATCATTCTCATCAAAAATTCTATGATAATATTTATTTAATGTAAAATTGTTTTGTGGCTCATAATCAAAGATTTTTGATTTCTTATCTTTTGCAGAGAAAGGTTCCTTAAAATAACCACATAAAGTTAATTGAGCTAATTTCTCATTCGTTATTTGTTGATGTGGAAGGAACTTTGGAAAATCAATTATTTTTTCTCCTTTTTTAATATAAATAAAAATATTGGGATATTGAAAATCTTCAATAAAACGTCTTTGCATTTTAATTTGTTCTTTCCTAATTGAAACCATATCACGACTTGATAAAGGAGTTTGAGTATTAGTATTTATTTTTATATTTTCACTTATTTTTTCATGATTGGGTAATTTTGAATTTATTTCATATATTTTTGTTAAAACATAAACTTTTTTTAAATTTTCAATCTTTTCATTATCACCAAGAATTTCTGCTTCTTTTAAATACGCACCCAATGTACTTGTTGTTTGAGCTCCATTTATTATTGAAAAATCAATTAATTCAATTTGTTCTTTTTCATTTATTGTCTTTGCATCAAAGTCTTTTGATAATATAGTAATCCCGTTGTTATAATATAAAAATAGTTCAGGTTCTTTATCAACAGTATCAAACATTCTGTCATACGTTTTAGATTTTTTAGATAATGATTCTCTTAAATTTTGACCATAAAGTATATTTCTCCCTAATACTGTATTTGAGTAACGATTATTTAAACGTGCTAAATCATAACCGTTAAAATTGCATAATATTGATTTTGGAATATGATTATTTGTAGCTGTTATATTTGGTTTATCCATGTAGTTATTTACGATGAAATTATTTACTGTATCAATAGTAAAGAATTCGTTTGGTACACTTTCTTTTTTAACACCATTTGATAATAATAGTAATTCTTTTTGAGTAATAACATATTGATTGTTTTTTTGGTTTCTTACATAATTTGTTTCTCCAATATGAACAACATAATATGAAACATTTCTTTTAAAAGCATCACAAAAATCCGTTTCACTAATTATTTTTCTTAAATTTTTATTTACTTCTTTATTTTTTTTTAGAAACAATGAAATAGAAGATTCCATCATCTTAAAGCAAACTTCAATTTCAGAAGGTTGCAATTGTTTATTTTTGACTTGAACAACATGATAGTGTCTATCATCCAAGTCTTCTTCTTCGTAAAAAACATCTATATGGTCATCTGGTGGCGGAACTATTGCCTTTTTTATCAATTCTCTATGATTTTCTTCATCATATCTAAATTTATTAATCTTATGATAAGGGTTGAATAATATTTCAAATGCAACTATTGTAAAAGCATCATTTCTAATACCATTTCTCACAATTGAATTATGAGATGGGAAATTATTAAAAGCTTCATATAATTCCGAAATTCGATTTTCTATCATAGTGTTTATTTTTAGTTTCTATTTGCAGCTAACGGTGAGTATATGAGGCGTTGGGCATTTTATTGCTCCAACTTTTCAATTTACTATGCCGTTTATTTATGTTCACACCTTCCACTTTAACCACTTGTCGCCCAATGTATTATATACATTGTTAGCACCTTTTATTTTAATTTCTTTTTAAATTCCTTTTTATTTTTATTAAATAATTCTTCTAAATATTTTAATTCATATTGGATAGAAAATGTTTCAAGGTCTTTTTGTGTCATAGAAATTGCTTTTTCTAATGAGAAACTTGAATTCTCAATAAACACATCTTTGTAATTCTTTTTCAAGTTTTCATAAGTCAAATTACTGGCAAATCTGCCAAAATCATCAGGATTAGAATAAATTAAATCAACTACTTTTTTTGTAGTTCCTTCCTTCATCAATAAAGTTGTGCTTTTTTGGAAACCAATTAGATATAGTCTATAATTCCCCCCACCAAATATTGGACTATTGTTAGGTGCATTTATTTCCAATGGGGCATAAATTTCAGATAAAAACAATATTTTCTTAATAGCTGAAACATCCCAAAATATTTGAAAAGCTGCCCTTTTCAATAATGTACTTGAACAATGATTAATTTGATTATAAAACAATAAATAATGTGCCGAATTTGGGTCATCAATTAATCCTTGCTTAAAATGTTTATACTTTAAAAATTCTGAATTAGACACATACTTTTTAATCTTCTTATTAATTAAATTCTCGTTATTTGTTTTTGTAGATTTAGGTATTTGAACTACTTGGGTTGAGAAAAACACAGCTTGTTCAAGTGTAAACAGTACTAAACCATAGATTTCTCTTGAACTAAGTATTGCGTATTTTTTTGGGTCATAGTGCTTTAAAGTATTCTGTATAGTGTATTTTAAGAAAAATAACATTGTTTGACTATCACTATTCCCTTTCTGTGAAGTTTTGTAAATTATTTTTACTTTATCTAGTATATCTTGTAGTTCATTCTTTAAAATTCTATCATTTGAGAATGTTTTTGGTGTATATTCATCAATTAAATCTGTTATTTCTGTTAGCAGATTTTTATTAGCATCTTGAATATCAATGAGAGCTTTTGAAATATGATTTTCTAATAATTTCTTTTTTAATATTGGTAATGTTAATAATATTCCAATTAATGCTATAATTGGTCCTAAAATATCGGTGAAATATTTAAACCATTTGTCAAAACTTGTCGTATTCTCTTCTTTGGGTTCAAGATTAATAGTTGAAGTTTGTTCTTCTGTTTTATTTGGCACAATATTTTGTCCATAAATATTGAATGTAAAAAATAACAGAATTATAAATATTAATATGTTATGTTTCTTCTTCATCATTATTTTAATTGGTGCTAACGGTGAGCATATGAAAATGTAGCGAGATACAAAGCGAAATCAGACCGTTTACCAAAGTAGCCAAATTTGCAACCTTTTAAATTAGTCAAATCGCAGATTTGGCGGAGCCCGATATGAGCTACACCGACCGAATACTCACTGATTTCGCTATTTTTTATATGCATTGTTGTACACTGTTTTTATAGCCCTTTAAATATTTCAAATTTATCATATAATTTTGCTGTACTACGTGATTTAGATATATTTTCAATAATATTAATGTTTATTTTTTTAGAAATAAATTTTGGCGTTTCTAATTCATTTTTTTCATTTGGCCTTTTATTTGGCCAAGCTACTACGTGATAAAATGGGTCTTTAAAGTTATTAATATCTGTTTTATCAAATGTAATAAAACCTTTTCTTGCTATTCTTTTAAAATCATTAAGGTACAAGTCTCTTTCATTCGAATTTTTAAAATTTAAAATATCTTCTAAATATGGATTTATTTCTATTTCATAAAGAAGGGGTTTGTCGAATGCTTTTGCTTTGTTTTCTAATATTAATGCGTCTAACATTGCTACTTCTCTTGGAATTTCAGCACCTGCTGTTGCTATATGAATTCCATATCCTTCTATTTCAAAAAATATATCAATATCGTGATTTAATAAATATTCAAAAGTATATGCCATTAGTCAAATAATATTTTGCAGTTATTACATCTTTTAATTTTTTGTGCAGTTCTTGGGCGATATGCTTTTGAAAAAGTTATATCTTTCAATTTTATACTTCTTTTTTTAAGCATAAGATAATTTGCAGAATTATTTTCAGCACAATTACCAATTGGATTAATTCCATTATTAAATCCAATTGGTCCAATTTTTAGTAATTCAGCTTTAAGTTTATCAGCTATAGGTTCTACAAGTTTTCGACTTTCATCAATTCTATAATTTTTATTATGGATAGCACAAATTATAGTAGCAGGTAAATCCTTTATATGAATTCGTTTATTATTATTTAGTTTTCTTATAGATTTACACCTAACAACCATTTCTTTTTCAATGGTTATTATATTAGGTTTACATCTTAATCTAAGTATTTTTTGATATATTCTCTTATGTTTTTTCAATATTACTAATTTCTAATTTAGGTTTATAAATTCTAATAGTGTACAACGTTAGTATAAGAAGAGTAAGGGATAAATCCGCAAACATCTTCAAGTTATAAAAGTAGCAAAATTTTGGGTTTTTGACTTCTTAAATT
>JAADFW010000087.1 GCA_013152655.1 Chlorobiota bacterium | reverse complement strand
TCCAAACTTAGTATTAAACTTCTTTCTCTTATTTTAATAAAAAGTACCAGTATTACTATTAAAATTACAATAACTATAAAATAAAACAATTTTGTTTCCCAAAAAGGTGGTTTTTTAATAAAATGAAAAGTAACAGGTTTGGTATTCCAAATTCCATAATTATTCGATGCTCTAACTTTAAATGTATAGTTTCCGGCAGGTAATGGAGAATAATTAGCAAATGTTTGTTTTGTTGGTGGTTGCCAATCTTCGTCTGCACCTTCTAACATTACCTGGTACATTACCTTTTCAGGATTTGTTAAACATATACTGTTGTAATGAAATATTATTGACTTTTCAGGATAGTTTAATACTAAGTTTGGAATCAATTCTCTATCCTTTAAATTTACAGTTAATTTTGTAATATGTGTCAATGGTTCCAGATTATTAGGATGTTCATTTTTTTGAATAAATTCGAAAACTCCCTGAACGGTACCAAACCATAAATTTCCATCTGAATCAAGAATTGATGCATTATCCTTTACTTCAATACCCGTAAAACCACTTTTGGTTGAAAACTCAGTAATTATTTTATTTTCAAAATTAAGCCTATTCAATCCTCTGTTAGTACCAATCCATAAAGAGTTAATATTGTCACATTTAACTAATGTAATGTAGTCTGCAAGTAAGCCGTCTTTCATACGGTAATTTTCCTGAAGGCTATCAGCTACAATACTGAAAATACCCTGACTTTCAGTTCCAATCCAAATTTTTCCATTTTTATCTTCGGTAAATGATTTAACAGTAAGTTTTCGACTTCCCTTTATTTTTCGAAACAAGGTATCGGTAACTTTTGTTATCCCTTTTGCTTTTGATCCTATCCAAATATTGTTTTTCGAATCACAAAATAGTGCCGAAATATCATTTCCTGAAATACCATGAATATTTGATAAATTGGCGAGTGCACCTGTATTTAAATCATAATAAATTATGCCATCAATTGTGCCAATCCATAAAGCATTTTCTTTATCAATTGTCATACCTGTAACAAGTCCGCCCCTGCCTCTTCTGGAAACATTAAAATTTAATTTAGGATTGTAATCAATCTTTTTAGTTTTTTTGTTTATTGAATATATACCATCCTCTTTGGTTGCAATCCAAATATTATTTTTATTATCTTCATTAATAAACAATACCTCTTTTTTAAATATATTTTTCATTCCAATAAGTTCATTCAATGAAAATATAGCTTGTTTTCCATCTGATTTGCTTAAAATACTAACACCAGAATTTGTTCCGAACCAAAACTGGCCGGTATTATCTTGAAAAATAGAAGATACCTGATTATTAACCAACCCGTCATTTTCAGTATATGATATAAACTGCTCTCCTTTAAAAATTGCCAGGCCATTCTCATTCAAGCCAATAAGTATATTTCCTTCCCTATCTTCAACAATACATCTTATTTCATTATCTACTAAACCATTATTTGTATTATATACTTTTATATTTTTATTATTTAATCTATTAATACCACCTCCCCATGTCCCAATCCATATATTCCCATTTTTGTCGCTATTAATAGTACTAATAAAATTAGATGATAAACCATCTCTGATATCAAATATATCAGTAGTATTTGTTTTTTTATTCCATTTATATAACCCACCATTATAGGTTCCTATCCATAAATTTTCATTTGTATCTTCATAAATATTAGTAAATTGAAAATATTGTGGTATTCCTTTTAAAAAATAAAACTCAAAAGAATCTTGTTCTTTAATATACTGCTTAATTCCTCCATCAATAATAAATAACAGTTTACCTTTATGGGTTTTTAATATCTGAAAAACTCTGTCGCTAAGCTTTTGTTGCCCGGTATAATGTTTAATTTTCCATTCTGAAATATCTTTATCCGAATTACTTATCATAAATGCTCCATTACCATGAGACCCTATCCAAATATTACCAGAATTATCTTCAGTAATTGATGTAATATCACCATTAATAGTTAGTGTATCAATTACTATTTCCTGAAATTTATTTCCGCTAAATCTGGTTAAACCGCCTCCAATATGGCCTAACCAAATATTTTTATTTTTATCTTCAAAAATAACCCTAACACCATTTTCTGCTATTCCATGATCGGTTGAAAAATTTTCAAAATTTATTCCATCAAATCGTGAAACACCACTTGCTGTTCCTAACCAAATATAACCATCAGAATCTTGAATTAAACTGTAAACTTTTGATTGTGCCAAACCTTCTTTAACACTATATTGATCAAAATAATAATGCTGTGCAGAAATATTATTAATAAATATCATTATAAAAAAAATGATACACAAAACTTTCAATTGAGGGGATTTTCTATTTTTTTTCATATCTATATTTTCATATTTAGCTGAATGTCAAATATATAACTAATGAATATAATCATATTTATGGTTATTGCAATACATAAATTATGAAATTTATTATAAAAGATAATTAAACTTTAAAATTTCGGTATTTTTTTTTAATAAAAAAAGGTATATGCTAAAAAACTAACATATACCTTTCTATGAATCTTTTTTTTACTATACTATTTGTCTTCTTTTCTAATAAAAAAGAAAGTTCCATTCTCATCTTCAAATCCCTGTATTTTACCAAACTGTGGTTTTTGGCTATTATTTTTAGCAACTGCTTCAGTTACTTTATTAACTACTTTTTCAATAGGTAAACACGCATCTTCATTAAATATTAATGATTTTGCAAACGTTTTGGTAAATTGCGAATTATCTGCTGCTAATTCATATCCTGCTGATGAAAATACTTGCGATGATTTAAATTTTGTTGCACTAATATCATCACACGACCTGATTTCAGGTGTTCCACGCATTGCCTGATAAAATGACGGGCCTGATTCACATGCATCGGTAATTATTAATACATGAGTTATATATTTTGAATAAGACTGCATAGAAGCTTTTAATGAATTTATATTAAAATATGTAAATTCATCATCTCTAACAGCATTAACAGGTATCCAATACCCTGTTTCATTAATAAATTTACCATGGCCTGCATACCAAACTAATAATGAATTTACATGATTGCTTTTTACTAAATCTCGCAAATCGATTGAAAAGAATTTCTCCATTTGCATTTTTGTCATATCTTTTTTATGAATAATATTATTAATCTGATAATTGGCTAATGCACCTTTCATTGAAGTAATATCTTTAACAGGGCCTTCTAAACTGGCAAACGATTCATAATTAGAATTATCAATAAAAACTACCCAGGTTTTGCCCATCGGATTGTCTTCATTAATTTGAATTCCTTCTCTATTCAATTTAAAAGTTGTTGTTGACTCATTATCATAAATATCAGTAGTTTTAATAACAAAAGAGTTTTTATTTAATATATCAATGGTTGTTGAAAAAGTAGGGTTTAATTCATCTCGCCTATAACTGGCAATTAAATCATTAACAAAAATTGATTTTATCAAACTCTCATCAGATATTGACCCCTCTATATATAATTTCGGATCATCACTTGTTAAATATATTTCTCCATCATATGAGGCATAAGGTGAAATTAACGTAACAACAGGTTTTCCGACTTCAATTTTTTTAATACTAAAAGTGTATGAATTTTCATTATGATAAACATCGGATAAAGTAATAGTTATTTCATCTAAGCCAACTATTTCAATACTATCTTGAACAATTATTTTTCCATTTTCATTTTTACTGAAATTTAATTCTTTTTCTGCTGTTTTTACAAATTCAATATCGCTTTCATCAGTTATTTCAGCGGTAATATTTAAAAAATCTTTCTTTTCTTTTATTTCCAAAATTCTTTTATCAACCGGTTGTGGGCTTATTACTGTCATTTCCGGCTTATTTGCTTCACGTTTTAAATCATATAGCCGGCCTTTTGCATAATTTATTATACTATCGGGCGTGTTTAATTGTAATAATTGTTCATAATCAGATACTGCCAAGTCTTTGTTTGATATTTCATCGTACAACATAGCCCGGTTATAAAATGCATCATAACGTTCAGGGTTTAATTTAATCACTTTACTAAAATCATTAATAGCATTTTGTTGCTGGCTATATTCCTTATAATATGTTGCTCTGGTATAATAAGCCTTTTGATTATCCGGAGTTAATGTATTAATTTTTGATAAATCAGCAATTGCTTCATCAAAGTTTTTAACATCATGCTGTGCTTCGCTTCTTAACCAATATCCGGTAACTACATCCGGATACATATTTATTACTTTGTTTGATAAATCTAATGCTCCTAATGGATTATTATTTTTCAAATATAATTTTGCTAATGCATAATAACTTTTAGCATACTCATAATCATATGAAATAGCCATTTTGTAATCATCTTCTGCATCCTCTGTATTATACAAACTATCGTTTACTACTCCCCTCATATAGTATGTTAAGTATGATTTATCAGTATCTAACAGAATATTGCAATATCCTAGTGCCTTATTGAATTCTTTTAAATTAACATAAGATATAACAATGTTTTTTAAGGCTTTAATGTTTCTTTTATCAATAGCTAATGCTTTCCTCAAGTTTTCAACTCCTTTTTCATAATTTTTCATCTTATTATATAACCTTCCTAAGTCAACATAAATTTTTTCATTCATATGGTTATATTTAATTGCAATTTCATAATCTGCAATAGCCTCATCATATTTCTCATTTTTATTATACAAGGAAGCACGCATATAATATGCTTGCGCGTATGTAGAATCTATTTCGATTGCCTGATTATACAAGTTTAATGCTCCTTGAATATCTCCTTCATTTAATATTTTTGTTCCGTTTTTAACCAGTTTTTTTGCACTTTGGCTATTTCCATTATATGAAAACATAAAAAAACTAATAAATACTAAAACTATAATCTTTGCTTTCATTACTTTATTTTTTTACGTAATAATTTGATTTTCAAAAATATAAATTAACTATTTTGACATACAAAAGTATGAATAATATACTGAATTTAAAATAAATACAGCATTTTTAAAAAGTATCTATTTATTAAATTCAACAAATATACTTAAAAGACGATTTTATACATCAAATGGTTGTCTATTAAAAAGTTAAAATGTTTTGAAGTTAAATTTAAGAGAAAAGGAAAATTTATTCTATTTAGTATTACGTATTCAATATATGATTATTATAGTCATATTATTGAACTACAATCCACTAAATGTTTATCGGCAACATAAAACATAAAAAGTATAGCAGAAAAAATAATTAAACACACAAAAGAAACCTAAAATTTAGTTTATTAATTCTTAATAAACTTATTTAGAATAACTTACAAGAATATTAATTATTTCTTCCGGAGGAATGAAGTTTAATTGATCTAAAAACTTCAGATCATCATCAAACTTTCGTGCTTTTTTCCCGGGTGGTTTACTTAACTGTATATTATCAAGAATTATTACTAAATGAGTAAATATTTTTTTCATAGGCATAAAGTTTAAACTTAATACTTAACGCCTCACAATTAATTTTATTATTTAATTTATTATTAATTACTCATTATTTTTCTAACAAATCAATAAAACACTATTAACTAATCACTTAGTATAAAATA
>JAADFW010000086.1 GCA_013152655.1 Chlorobiota bacterium | reverse complement strand
TGCAATAAATTTAATAATTTAATTTTGCCTGTTATTTAATAGATAAATCAGGTAATTAAACTACATTTGCAAAAATTTTTCCAAAAAATCATTATGATCAAGGAAAATACGTTTTACAATTCATATAAAAACAAGGTTAATTTTAGTTTAATGCAGGGAAATGCTTTAGCATCTGATTCCGGTTTGATAAATGATACCTTAAAGATTAAGGTTAAGCCCGTTAAATTAAAGTTGCCTAAATCTAACGGTACTCTTAAGCTTCGTCAATTAAACGAACGTATCCAAAAAATTGACCCTCAACAAACTAAACCGGTTACAATTAAAAAGGCAATAATTGAAGAAAAACCTGATACAAATTCTATAAAATTATTTGATGAAGATACCATTCCATATGTAAAAATATCTAATCATAAAACCAACATTGGCCCCGAAAATATTTTTGTTAATATCCCAGATTATAAGCCTTTTCA
Organism: Chlorobiota bacterium; assembly: GCA_013152655.1. Classification (GTDB taxonomy): domain Bacteria; phylum Bacteroidota; class Bacteroidia; order Bacteroidales; family B39-G9; genus JAADFW01. Next base: position 25,242 of record JAADFW010000086.1, on the reverse strand, counting down.
TAAACTTATTGATACTACAGAAATAAGGAAAGGCTCTAATAAAGCAATTAACGCAAAAAAAGAAGAACATAAAGAAATTTATCATTTGCATAAATCTGTTTATAAAGAAAACAATAATAATTATCGTGAACATTTTAGTGCATCATGGATTCCGGGTTTTTTAATTATTCTGTTTTTGTTATTGGCCTGGATTCGGGTTTTTTATAATAAAGTATTGAAACTCACATTGCGCGGAGCATTTAACTCATTGATATCTAACAGATTATATAGAGAGAAAAACATTTTTACTTTCTGGGGAAATAACTTTCTTAATTTATTATTTTTAATTACCGTAGGGTTTTTTCTCTTTTTACTATTTATTTATTCAGGATACAGAATAAATTCTATAAATGATTTAACAATTTGTTTGTTATTTATGGTAGGTTTATTAATAATATATACCGGAAAAATATTTTTTGTTCGATTAATAGGAGTAATATTTAAGGAAAGTGAAGGTGCTGCAGAGTACTTACATAATGTATTTTTGTATAACAAAACATTAGGAGTATTCTTAATTCCGTTTGTTGTTGTTATACCGTATGTGCCTGAACCGGGAACTGTTTTCCTATTATATTTAGGAGTTTTTACAATATTTTTATTGTATTTTTTACGACTGATAAGAGGGTTAACAATAGGTTTTAAATTAAATCTTTCGATTTTTTATTTGATTTTGTACCTTTGTACCCTTGAATTTTTCCCTGTAATGATCTTATATAAGATTTTTATTAAATATACAAGCTAAAAAGAATAACAGATTGAGGAGTATTAATTAAAACTTTTAAGGTTTGAAAATTAAAAAAATTCTAGTATCGCAGCCAAAACCGGCAACTGAAAAATCACCATATTTTGATTTGGCTGAAAAATATAATTTGAAAATTGATTTCCGCCCTTTTATTCAGGTAGAAGGAGAAAACGTTAAGGAATTTAGAAAGTCAAAAATAAATATTAATGAATTTACAGCAGTAATATTTACCAGCCGTACTGCTATTGATCATTATTTTAGAATTTGTCAGGAGTTAAGAATAACACCACCTGATGCTCTAAAATATTTTTGCATTTCTGAATCAACAGCATTTTATCTACAAAAGTATATTGTGTATAGAAAACGTAAGATTTTTTACGGAAAAGGTAAGTTTGATGAATTGCTTGATTTAATTTCAAAGCATGCTGAAGAAAAATACTTGCTTCCATTATCAAATATTCACAAGCAGGAAATACCCAAAAAACTTGAAAAAAATAAGATTGATTTCACGAAAGCTATTTTGTATAAAACAGTTGTAAGTGATTTATCAGATTTGTCGAATGTGAATTACGATATTTTAGTGTTTTTTAGTCCGTCGGGAATAACTTCACTACTTGAAAATTTTCCGAATTTTACACAAAACAGCACAAAAATAGCAGCATTTGGCCCTACAACTGCAAAAGCAGTTAAAACAGCCGGGTTAAGGCTCGATATTCAGGCACCAATGCCACAAGCTCCATCCATGTCAATGGCACTCGATCAATATATTAAAAAGTATAATAAAGCGGCAAAAAAACAAGGATAGACAATTTGTAAATTAAGTTTGTGTACACAACAAAATTATTTTTTCGGGTTAAATTTTGTTATTATTTTTCTTAATTAAGTATCAATACTTATTTACATTAGTATTTACATCATATTAATTAGTTTATCTGAGAAAACTCCTTTTTTTGTCTTTTCAACGACAGGAGTAACAGAAATCTCCTGATATTAAGAAGATTTCTCAGTTATGATTCCTTCGGAATGAAAGTTTTTTCCGTTTTTTAAGCACACTAATTAAAAATGCTAAAATTCGATATTATATTTATTTCAATACATACAATTGATGTATTCATTTAAAAAACAAGAACATTTAAAAAGCAGGAAATTAATTGAATCACTTTTCTCTAAAGGTTCTTATATTTCAGAATATCCGGTAAAATTAATATGGATAAAAGAAAATCTTTCCTGTAATAATGTGCCTTTACAAGCTGCTTTTAGCGTATCAAAAAAAAAGTATAAAAAAGCTGTTGACAGAAATAAATTGAAAAGATTAATGCGTGAAGCATTCCGATTAAACAAATTAAATATAACAACCTGGTTAATTGAAAATAATATTCAAATTAGCTTTATGTTGATTTACACAGGTAGTGAAATAGAAAAATTTAACTTAATTCAAGCTAAAATAATTAAACTATTAAATCGTTTAGAAACTTTATTGAAAAATTCAACAGATAATTAACTTTGTTGAAAATAAATATTCTCGTAATTCTAAAAGAATTTATAAAATGAAAATTAAAAATTTGTATAAAAAAAATACCGTAATAATTATTGGAATAATAATAAGCATTTTCTCTGTTTTATTTGTGAGTTTTGACAATCAGGATTTTGAAATAGTAAAAAATCTTGATATTTATTATACCTTATTTAAAGAACTAAACTTATTTTATGTTGATGAAACAGACCCGGGCAAATTGGTTAAAACAAGCATAGATGATATGCTAAAATCGCTTGACCCTTATACGGTTTACATTCCTGAATCAAAAATGGAAGATTATAAATTTATGACAACCGGGCAGTATGGTGGAGTGGGTGCATTAATAAGAAAAAGCGACAAATATATTATGATTGCTGAACCATATGAAGATTTTCCGGCAGCAAAAGCAGGACTAAGAGCCGGAGATTTAATTTTAAAAATAGATGACGTTTCAACTGAAAATAAAACAACACAAGCAATTAGTGAAATTTTAAAAGGACAACCAAATACAAACCTTACATTAACAGTAAAAAGATCTGATAATGAAAATCCGTTTGTTGTAAACATTACCCGTCAGAAAATTCAAATTAAAAGCGTTCCTTATTATGGAATGCTCAATAATAATATTGGTTATATTTTTTTAACAAACTTTACTAATAAAGCCAGTAAAGAAGTAAAAGCGGCCCTGGTTGATTTAAAAGATAATTATGGTGCTAAATCAATTGTTCTCGATTTAAGAGGAAACCCGGGAGGACTACTAATAGAAGCAGTAAATATTTGTAATTTATTTATAAAAAAAGGACAAGAGGTAGTAAGCACAAGAGGCAAAGCAAAACAATGGGACCGTGTTTATAAAACAATGTTTAATGCCATTGATACAGAAATTCCGCTTGTTGTTTTAGTTAATAGCGGTTCGGCTTCAGCTTCTGAAATTGTTTCAGGAACAATCCAGGACTTAGACCGCGGTGTAATTATAGGACAAAGAACATTTGGAAAAGGATTAGTGCAGACAACAAGAAAACTAAGCTATAATGCGCAGCTCAAAGTAACTACAGCTAAATATTATATCCCCAGCGGGAGATGCATTCAAGCATTAGACTACACACATAGAAACGCAGACGGAAGTGTTGGGAAAGTACCTGATTCATTAATCACACAATTTTCTACTTCAAATGGAAGGAAGGTTTATGACGGTGGAGGAATAATTCCGGATGTTAAAGTAGAATCTATTATACCCGGAAATATTATCATTAGTTTAATTCGTAAAAACCTTATTTTTGACTTTGCAACACAGTTTCGTAATGAAAATGACAGCATAACAAATGCGGAAGACTTTAAGTTAACAGATAAAGATTATGAAACGTTTAAGGAGTTTCTGAAAAGTAAAAATTATGATTATGAAACTAATACTGAAAAAACTATTGATAAGCTTATAAATGATGCTAAGAATGAAAAATATTTTACTGATATTTCTCCACTTATCGATTCTATGAAAAGAAAACTAGATAAAGACAAAGAAAATGATATTTATAAATTTAAAGATCAAATTGAAGAATTACTCAGTGAAGAAATTGTCAGCAGATACTATTATCAAAAAGGAAGAATTATAGCTGCCCTCGACTTTGATAAAGACATTGAAAAAGCAACTGATATTTTAAGTAATTCCGATTTATATGCATCAATTCTAAATGGAAGTTATAAAAACGATACCGTAAAAGCAAAAGAATAATCTAAGTTAAATCTTACAGGTTTCACTCATAATAATTTATTAAACCTGGGTTGACGGCTAAAAGAGGCTGTCCAAAAATGTCTGTTATTTCTTTTTCTTGTTAAAATCGTCGCTAAAGAAATTAGAGCTAAATTGTGGTTTTAGCGAAACAGTATTGTCAATTTTCTTGGCTGCATGATTAACAGCAATAGCAGCTTCGGCAGAACCAACACAAATCAACTTTAATTTACCTTCAAAAGTTGCACTGTCGCCGGCGGCAAAAACACCCGGCACTTCCTGACTTTCCAAAGAACTTGGCTCAACCATAACGGCACCTCCTTTTACTTTAATTGGGAGATTTTCAAATTTGGTTTTACTCGGTAAAAAGCCAATATTTACAATTAATAAATCAGCTTCTATTGTTTTTTGTTCTTTAGTTTCCATGTGCTCAATTACAACATACTCCAACTTATCGCCTTCATTGGCACCAACAAACTGCCAGGGTTGGTACACATTAATCCCGCTTCCCTGCAATTTCTCAATACTTTCTTCGTGGGCTTGCCAATCGGGTAACCTGTGAACCAAAGACACAGATTTAGAATTTCCGTTAAAATCATGCGCCCAGTCTAATGCAGAATTACCACCACCTGCAATTACTACTTTTTGTCCGTAGTATTTTTCTTTGTCTTTTATTACATATTTTATTCCACTATATTCCTGTTTTTCGAAATGTTCTAATCCTTTTAGTGCCGGAAGTTTTCGCGGAGTAAAAGAACCCATTCCGGTAGTAATTAATACCGTTTTTGAATAAATTACTTCACCGTTTTTTGAACTTAATTCAAAAATATCCTCCTCATTTTTTACAATATCAACAATTTGTGAGTTAAATTTTATTTCATTGTTAAAATGAGAACTCTGTACATATAAATTGTTTATTAAATCCTTTGCCAGAATTTTTGGGAAACCTACCATATCGTATATATATTTTTCCGGATAAATTGCAGTTAAAGCCCCTCCCACTTCATTTCTGGTCTCTATTAAAACAGTATTAAGTCCTCTCATGCCTGCATAAAAAGAAGCAAAAAGCCCAACAGGGCCTGCACCTACTATAATTAAATCATAAACGTTATTCATAATTATTTATTTATCGTAATTATCACTAAAAGTTAATCTTCCTCTGTCCATTTACGGTAAGCATCAGATTTACCATGTTCTATATGAATCAGCTGGTTTTCTTTATCAAATTCCTGTAATTCTACAAAATTTGCCCTTTCCTTTTCAACGGGTGTGCTGTTAGAATCAACAAAGAAAAAAATTAGCTTAGCCCCGCCTCCCGGAGTAATTCCTGTATATATATATCTCCCTGTTTGTTCTAATGGAGAACATTTGAAAAAATACTCTTTATATTCTTCACAACCTATAAAAAAAGGTAATTCATTTTTATTTCCCATGTTTTATTAATTTAAGATTTAAGCAAATGTAACAAAAAGTAAAATTTTATTATTTCCCGGATAAAACTTTATCAATATTTTATCATTTAATATTGCAAAACCTGTTAAGGGCTAACTATTTAAAACAACCGATATGAACAATAGTTTAAGAAATTATAAACTAATATTGTTTAAGTATTTTTAAAACCGTTACTTTTTGATTATTAACAGCATTAAAAATATAAATTCCGCCAGGCAATTCTTTTCCATTTCCATTCAAGCCATTCCATATTAATGTTGCGTTACCCTGTAAATTGTTCGAAAACTCAAACACTTTTCTACCTGTAATATCAGTAATAAAAACATTTTTGTAGTTCTCGTCCGTATTATTTTTAATACTAATTTCATTATTAAAAGGATTTGGGAAAGCCACAACAGAATTATGTTTTTCATTTGCAATATCGTTTACAGAAACAAATCCCAAATTCAAATAATCAGAGATTCCGTAAAGAATAGCATAAGCCGTTTGGTCAAACAGTCCGGCTGATTCGCAGTTCATATCTTCGTAAGTTAAGGCCAAAACCTCTTCTTGATAATTTGTCCACCACCAGCTTTCAGGATACTGCGAAGGTGTTCCGCCCGACCAGCTAACATAATAATCGTAAGGTTGTATTCCAGACAAAAACTGGCTTCTTACTGAACTAATAAAATTCTGTTCTAAACCAGTATATGAAGTAGATGTTCCATTTTCATGATGATAAACAAAATATCGTTTACAAGCAACTGCCGAATGCATGTTTAAAGCAATTTCAATTGGATTTTCCTCTTGCATTAGATCAAAAAAACGGTTTTTTAAATTAAACACTTCAATCTCAGGAACATCAGCGTTCCAATTACTTTCAATATCAACACCGTTGGCATTTTCACGCGGATATTCCAGTTCAACACCGTCGGGATTATACATGGGTATAATATGAAAAATACAATTCTCACGTAAAAATGAACCAATTTCAGAATCTCCTGAAAGGTAATTTATAATTTCTCGTGTTACCCAAAAAGCCTGAACTTCGCCCGGGTGAGTTCTGGCATGTATATAAATTCTGTGCTTCAGCGTTTTAGTAACAGCAAAATTGGTAATGGTTAATTCATACATTTCGCGGCCAAGAGTAGTTTGCCCTATAGACTGTGTTTGTATAAAGTCATTTTGCCCCCAAATAGCAATATCGTTTAACAAGCTGTCATAACTATAACCCCAATTATCGCCCAACAAATCATACATTTGTTTTTCATTCTCGATATCGAAGCCACATTTATCTTTCTCATCTTTAAAAAAATGTTGAGCTTGTATATTAATGTAAATAGATAAAAGAAACAGAATAAGTATAGATTTTTTCATTAGATTATATATATATGTTTATTAATTAATACAGGCAAATTTAGCCAAATTAAACAAACAAACAATTTAAAAATACTTTAGAAAACAATCCCTTTCATCAATAGGTTTATGATATGTTTTCGCATTATTTATTTGCTTAAATTGATTTTAAATTACTTTTTTCAAACAATTTAATTAATAAAACATAACCTCCTTTTATCCTGATAATTAGTACTAATAAACAACTATTATTCACGTTGAAAAAAAACTATTTAACATTTAACAAAATACAAAATGGGCTATTTATTTATTATGTTTGTGTTAAACCAATAACAACAAATTATGCCAAGTTTTGTGATAAACGAAAAATGCGACGGATGCAAAGCACAGGATAAAACTGCCTGTCAATATATTTGTCCGAATGACCTTATGGTTTTAGACAAAGAAAAAAACAAAGCTTATAACCGTGCTGTTGAAATGTGTTGGGAATGTTACAGTTGTGTTAAAATTTGCCCTACACAAGCTATTGAAGTTCGTGGTTATGCTGATTTTATGCCACTGGGTGCTGTAGTACAACCAATGCGTAGTACTGATGCCATAATGTGGTCCGTTAAATTTAGAAACAAAAAAATTAAACGATTTAAATTCCCGATAAGAACAAAGCCGGAAGGAAGTATTGAACCCGATGCGGGATTTGACCCGGGAACAGATGATTTGAAAAGTCCGTTATTAAGAACCGAACCGGAATCATTAGGGACAGAACTTTATAAAAAATAATTAAAACCCCGTCATAGCAAAAAGGAACAACAAAGTAATCTTATTATTAATAAACAGGTTGCTTCATCCTCATTAAACTGTCAGGCTTTGCAACAACGAAAAAACATCAAACATGAATATAGAAAATTTTGAAACAATAGTAGTAGAAACCGATTTATTAATCCTTGGTGGTGGAATGGCGGCATGCGGAGCTGCTTTTGAAGCTTCATACTGGGCCAAAAAGAACAATTTAAAAGTAACACTGGTTGACAAAGCTGCTATGGAACGCAGTGGTGCAGTGGCAATGGGGCTTTCAGCCATTAATCTTTATCTTGGATTAAAAAATGGTAAAAACACTGTTGAAGATTATGTCAATTACGTAAAAACCGATTTAATGGGTATTATTCGTGATGATTTAGTTGCAAACATTGCCCGTCACGTTGATTCTAGTGTACATTTGTTTGAAAAATGGGGCTTGCCTATCTGGAAAGATGATGATGGTAATTATATAAACGAAGGCCGCTGGCAAATTATGATTCATGGCGAATCATATAAAAATATTGTTTCGGAAGCAGCTAAAAATGCTTTAAAAGAGCTGGGTGAAAATGGCCGGTATTATGAACGGATTTTTATTGCCGAACCCATTATGGATGGCGACAGATGTATAGGTGCTGCCGGTTTTAGTGTTCGTGAAAACAAATTCTATATTTTCAAAGCAAAATCTGTACTTGATACCATGGGTGGCGCGGTTCATGTTTTTCGCCCGCGTTCGGTTGGTGAAGGATTAGGCCGGTCGTGGTATCCGCCGTTTAACTCAGGTGCCAGCGCTTATTTTACTTTAAAGGCCGGTGCCGAAATGACTTGTCAGGAAGTACGCTTTGTTCCTGTCCGGTTTAAAGATTCGTACGGCCCGGTTGGCGCATGGTTTTTACTTTTTAAATCGAAAGCTACAAATGCCAAAGGCGAAGATTATATGGAAACACGTGCCGCAGAATTAGAAAAATGGGCTCCTTACGGAACAGCAAAACCTACACCGGCAAATTTGAGAAATTATTTAATGTTACTTGAATTAGAAGAAGGCAATGGCCCGATTTATATGCATACCGAAGAAGCTATAAAAAAATTAGTTGCTGAAATTCCTGATGAAAAAGAAGCCAAAAGAAAACTCAAAGAACTGGAATCAGAAGCCTGGGAAGATTTTCTGGATATGACCATAAGTCAGGCTTTAAACTGGGCTGCTCATAATATTGAACCGGAAAACACACCATCGGAAATTTCTGCTTGTGAGCCGTATTTTATTAGCTCTCATTCGGGCGCTTCCGGTGCGTGGATTAGCGGGCCAAAAGATTTGGCTCCTTCAGAAGACTACCATTGGGGTTACGATAATATGACAACCCGAAAAGGTTTGTTTGCTGCCGGAGATGCATCCGGAGCTTCTTCACACAAATTTTCATCCGGTTCGTTTACCGAAGGAAGAATTGCCGGAAAATCAGCCCTGGTATTTTGTGTTGATAATCCTGATTCTGTAAATTTAAGCAATGATAAAATTAATGAATTGAAGCAAAGAATTTTACAGCCCCTTACTACCTTTGAGACACATAAAAACTATGCAAATGATGAAGATGTAAATCCGAATTTTATTAAACCTAAAATGTTTATGTTTCGTTTGCAAAAAATAATGGATGAATATGCAGGAGGTGCTTCAGTAAATTTCAAAACATCAAAACCATTGTTAGAAAAAGGTTTGGAGTTTTTACAATATATGAAAGAAGATGCGGAAAAACTGGCTGCAAAAGATTTACACGAACTCATGCGTGCATGGGAAAATGTGCATCGTTTATGGCAGGCTGAATCGCACATTAGAACCATGCTTTTCAGAGAAGAAACACGCTGGCCGGGATATTATTTCAGAACAGATTATCCGGAAATGAAAGATGAGTGGAAAGCTTTTGCCAATTGCAGGTGGAATCCGGAAACAGGAGAATGGGAAATGATTAAGCGGGAAATTAAAGAGTTGACATAATATATTTCAGGTTGTGAATCATAAGGCTTAATATCTGAAACTTGAAATAACATTTACTGTATATAGAAATGGTTGGAATTAAAAAACCCATATTAGTAATTGGTGGAGGAATTAGCGGAATAACTGCAGCAATTGAAATTGCAGAAGTTGGCAAAAACGTAATTTTGATAGAAAAAGAACCATTTCTTGGAGGAAATGTTATTAAAATGAATAATTATTTTCCTAAGTTATGCCCACCGGCTTGTGGATTGGAAATTAATTTTAAAAGAATACGTCAAAATCCGCGGATAAAGATTTTTACCTCATCAGAAGTTTCTCAAATTAAAGGAGAAAAAGGAAACTTTACAGTTCAAATAAAATCAAAACCCCAATTTGTAAAAGACACATGCACTGCTTGCGGAAAATGTGTAGCAGTTTGTCCGGAAGAAAGGCCGAATAAATTCAATTATTATTTTGACAGAACCAAGGCAATTTATTTGCCTCACGAAATGGCTTTCCCTTACAAATATACCATTGATGAAGAATATTGTAAAAAGGAAGCCTGTAATAAATGTGCAGAAGTTTGTGAATATGATGCTATTGATTTTTCTGCCAAAGAAAAAACAGAGAATATAGAAGTTTATTCAATAGTTGCTGCTACCGGATGGAAAAATTATGATGCAAGCCGGATTGAAAACCTTCATTACAGCAATTTTAAAAATGTGGTGAGTAATGTTGAATTTGAGCGACTTATTGCTTCCAATGGATTGGGTAATAGTAAATTGGTTCGGCCATCGGATAAAAAAGAACCCAAAGAAATTGTATTTGTACAATGTGCAGGGTCAAGAGATAAAAAGAATTTGAGTTATTGTTCAGCGGTTTGCTGTTCAGCTTCATTGAAACATGCTTTATCTGTTCAGGAAAAATATCCTGAGAGCAAAATTAAAATATTCTATATTGACTTGCGTGTTGCTGGCAGGAATGAAGATTTCCTGAACCGTGTAGAAGCCAATAAAAATATTGAACTGATTAAAGGAAAAGTAGCAAAAATTGAAGAAATAAAAGAAACGGAAAACCTTCTCGTAGAAGCTGAAAATATTTTATTGGGCAAGAAACAAAAATATGAAGCAGACCTGGTAGTGTTAGCTACGGGAATTGTTCCGAACGACCCCGGATTTACTATACAAAAAAACAGTTTTGGGTTTTTAAGAACTGAAAAAAATGAAGGAATTCATCCAATAGCCTGTAGTAAAAAACCGATGGATGTTTCAACATCGGTAAAAGATGCTACTGCAGCTGCACTTAAAGCAATACAGTAATTATTTTTTATATATCTAAAAACCACACACATTCTCTCTCTTGACTAATTGAATAAAAAACAGATAAATTGGAAAAAAGAACAGGAATATACATTTGTACAGGTTGCGATATTGGAAAAGCTATTAATAGTGAAAAATTAAATGAATTAGCCCTTTCTAAAGAAAATGTAGCTTTATGTAAAAATCATGCTGCTTTGTGTTCGGTTGAAGGTTATAGCCTGATTAATCAAGACATTGAAGACAAAAAGCTGAACGGAGTAATTATTGCCGCTTGTTCTCAAAGAATTAAAACCGATATTTTTAATTTTCAGGATAATATAATTCTTGAAAGAGTAAACATACGCGAACAGGTTGCCTGGTGTATGGAAGCAGGTGAAGAAAATACTCAAATGGCAGCCGAAGATTACCTGAGGATGGGAATTACAAAAGTGAATAACATTTCTATTCCCAAGCCATATTATGTAAATCATATTACTGAAGACTTGCTGGTTGTAGGTGGTGGGATTGCAGGTATAATTGCTGCACTTGAAGGAGCCGATGCAGGATACAAAATTCATCTAATAGAGAAGGAAGATAAGCTTGGCGGTTGGTTAAATAAAATTCATAAACGATTTCCGACAAAAGCACCATTCACCGATTTGGTTGACCCGAAAACAACTGAAAAAATTGAATTGGTTGAAAATCATAAAAATATTAAAATATATAAATCTACCACTATAAAAGAAATTTCGGGTCAACCCGGAGATTTCACGGTAAGTTTATTAAACGGAAAAACAAAAAGCATTAAAGTAGGAGCCATAGTTGCCTCTACCGGATGGACTCCGTATGATGCTACTAAGCTTCCCCACCTGGGCTATGGAATAGATAAAAATGTTGTTACCAATGTTGAATTTGAAGAAATTGTAAAAACAGGAAGCAGAAAAATTCCCGATAATGTTCTTTTTATTCAATGTGCCGGTTCAAGAGATAAAAATCACTTGCCTTATTGTTCTTCATTTTGCTGTGCAACATCTTTAAAACAAGCAAAATATGTTAGGGAGCAAAATCCGGATGCAAATGTTTTTATTATTTATAAAGACATAAGAACACTTGGCCTTAACGAAGAATTTTATAATGAAGTACAAAAAGACGATCAAATATTTTTTACTAAAGGAGAAATAAATACTGTACACAAATCGGGCAATAAACTAAAAGTAGAAGTTAAGCAAAGTTTATTAGGTGAAGACATTTCTATTGAAGTGGAAATGGTTGTATTGGCAACCGGCATGACTCCAAACAATACTGAAGAACTGAATCTGAATTACCGACAAGGAAAGGGCTTGCCTGAATTAAAATATATGTTCTCCGATTCTCATTTTATCTGTTTTCCCTATGAAACAAGAAGAACAGGCATCTATACAGCAGGAAGTTTGCGTGCTCCCATGGACATTGATGCTGCCAGGCAAGATGCCTCAGGGGCCATGCTAAAAGCCATTCAGAGTATTGAAGCTACCAAAAGAGGAGAAGCTGTTCATCCTCGCTCAGGCGATAAATCTTATCCTGAACTTTATTTAGACCGCTGTACAGATTGTAAACGATGTACAGAAGAATGTCCGTTTGGTGCTTACGATGAAAATGAAAAAGGAACACCGTTGCCTAATCCGTCGCGATGTAGAAGATGTGGCATTTGCCTCGGGTCATGCCCGGAAAGAGTAATTAGTTTTGCAGATTATTCCATAAATTCTGTGTCAGCCATGATAAAATCGGTAAATATCCCCGATGAATTTGAGGAAAAACCCAGAATTCTGGCGTTTGTTTGTGAAAACGACGCCTATCCTGCTTTGGACACTGCTGCTGCAAAAAGACTAAAAATTAGTCCTTTTGTACGAATTATACCTGTTCGATGCATTGGATCAATTAATAAAGTATGGATTTCTGATGCATTATCGAAAGGTTATGACGGTATTTTACAAATTGGATGCAAGCCCGGTGATGACTACCAGTGCCACTTTATTCACGGAAGTGAATTAACAGAAAAACGCGGTGAAAACATTCAGGAAACACTTGAAACCATGATGTTGGAACCCGAAAGAATTAAAACCGAATTTGTTGAAATTACTGAATATGATAAAATTCCAGATATTATTAATAATTATGTTGAATTAATAGAAGAAATTGGCCCGAATCCTTTTAAAGAACTCTAATGCTTTTTTTAAACTTATTTATACAGAATCATAAGTGTCAGAAAGTTTAACCAATTTTGATTAGTCAAATTATTAAGTGTAAATAATCAACATCTGTAATTATTGCGCCTTTTCCTGTTTTATTTTATCAGACAGTTATGATTTTTGTTAGAAACAAGTTTTTTGTTTTAGGATATTTTTATATTTTTGCACGTATTTTTTTAAAATAATTATGAAACAATATTTTCTACCCATAAAAGGGTTAAGCCTGGGGCGGAAAAGTTTCAACTATAAAATTGGTAATACGTTCTTTGAACAATTTGAAAATTCAGAAATAAAACAAGCAAAAGTTGACCTTATATTAAATGTTAATAAACAAAGTAGTTTTATTGCTTTAGAGTTTAATTTAAAAGGTGAAATTCTGGTACAATGCGATAGATGTTTAGATGATTTTTTCTTTCCCGTTGAAAACAAATTATCTGTTTTTATAAAGAACGGCCAGGAACATGATGAACAAACAGAAGAAATGATTATCCTGTCAGAAAATGAACACGAATTTAATATCGCTCCATATATTTTTGAATTTATAAATTTAAGTTTACCAATTAAAAAAGTTCACGGAAAAGACAACAACGGGAATAGCCTTTGTAATAAAGAGATGTTAAAAAAGTTGTCGGATTATTCAACAGAAAAAGAAAGCAAAACAGATCCCCGTTGGGATAACTTAAAAAATTTTATATAATAATTTATAAAAATGGCACATCCAAAAAGAAAAATTTCTAAGACAAGAAGAGATAAGAGAAGAACACACTATAAAGCAGAACTGCCTACTTTAGCAACTTGTCCTACAACAGGAACTGTTCATCGTTATCATAGAGCATATTATGTTGACGGAAACCTTTATTATAAAGGAAAAATGATTATTGAAAACGTAACAGCTTAGTTTTGAGCTTTATTACTTTCAATACTTTTTGTAACCAAAATCAATTACCATGTTACGGATAGGAATTGATATTCAGGGTGGTGATTTTGCTCCTGAAGCAAGCACTCTTGGTTCAATTTTAGCATTTAATGAATTGCCATCAGATGTTAAATTGGTGTTGATAGGAAAAAAACCAGAAATCCTTAATATACTTGACCGGGAAAATTTTAATCCTTCAAATTTTGAAATTGTTCATGCTGATGAGGTAATTGGCATGGGCGAACATCCTGCCAAGTCTTTTTCAAAAAAGAAAAATTCAAGTATTGCCATCGGTTTTAAAATGCTGGGAAAAGGTGAAATTGATGGTTTTGCAAGTGCCGGCAGCACCGGTGCAATGTTAGTTGGAACCATGCTAATCATTCGCTCTATTTCTGGTATTATTCGTCCGTGCATCACAGCTTCTGTTCCCAATGTAGATGGCAGTGACACATTACTCATGGATGTTGGAATAAATCCTGATTGCAGACCCGATGTGTTATATCAATATGCAATGTTGGGCTCTATGTATGTTGAAAGTGTTTATAAAATTGAAAATCCCCGTGTTGGGCTTTTAAATATTGGATCAGAAGAAGAAAAAGGAAACCTGCTTACAAAAGCAACACACGAATTAATGAAAGGCTCTTCCGATTTTAATTTTATAGGCAATGTTGAAGGAAGCGATTTCTTCAATACATCAAAAGCAGATATTGTTATATGTGATGGGTTTACCGGAAATGTTGTATTGAAAGAAGCAGAAGCATTTTATACTTTGATAAAAAAACGCAATTTAAGTGATCCGTTTTTTGAACGTTTCAATTTCGAAAATTATGGAGGAACTCCTATTCTTGGAGTAAATTCAAATGTTATAATTGGCCATGGCGTATCTAACCCCACTGCCATCAAAAATATGATACTTCACACAAAAAATGTTATTGATGCTCGCCTGGTTGAAAAATTCAAAGAAGCTTTTAAAGTTAAAGCTTAGTAAAAATTCATCCATATATCTAATTAAAGCTCCAGTTTAAAAACAGTAATTATGACAAAAATCAAAGCTGCTATTACAGGAATAGACGCATATGTTCCTGAATATATATTAACAAACGACGAATTAAGCCAAATGGTAGATACCAATGATGAATGGATAATGACTCGTATTGGCATTAAAGAAAGACACATACTAAAAGGCGAAGGAAAAGGAACATCAGATATGGCTGCTCCGGCTGTTGAACGTTTACTAAAAAAAACAAATACAAAACCTGAAGAAATAGATTTACTTATTTGTGCAACGGTAACTCCCGACATGCAATTTCCGGCAACTGCAAATATTATTAGTGAAAAAACCGGAATTAAAAATGCTTTTAGTTTTGATATTAACGCTGCTTGTTCAGGATTAATTTTTACACTTATAACCGCATCTAAATATATTGAGTCTGGTGCTTATAAAAAAGTAATCGTTGTTGGTGCCGATAAAATGTCTTCAATTGTTGACTATACTGACCGCTCTGTTTGTCCAATTTTTGGCGATGCTGCTACAGCAATACTTCTTGAGCCAACATTAGATGATAACGGAATTATAGACCATACTTTTTATACCGATGGTGTTGGCATAAAACACCTGCATCAAAAAGCCGGAGGTTCTGCAAAGCCCGCTTCCCATGAAACTATTGATGCCAAAGAACATTATATTTACCAGGAAGGACAAGCTGTTTTTAAATTTGCAGTTTCAAAAATGGCTGATGTGGCTTTAGAAATAATGGAAAAAAATAATATAACACCTGAAAATCTGGCATGGCTTGTTCCGCATCAGGCAAATAACAGAATTATTGAAGCTACAGCAAGAAGGATGGGCATAAGTAAAGACCAGGTTATGATTAATATTCAAAAATATGGCAACACAACATCAGCCACTATTCCTTTATGTTTATGGGAGTGGGAAGACCAATTAAAAAAGGGAGATAATGTTGTTCTTGCTGCATTTGGCGGTGGTTTTACCTGGGGTGCTATTTATCTTAAATGGGCCTATTAAAAAATAAAATTACATTTATTCAAAGCCTTTCTGTTATAGAGAGGCTTTTTTATTTTAATAAATATATATATTTATGAGTTATATTATTTCCTGTAATACTTATATTTACATACAAAAAATATATTATGGATTTTAATGAAATACATTCAATAATTAAAAAACTGGTTAAATCCGGGGCTGCTGAAGTTAGTTTTGAAACTAAAGATTTAAAAATAACAGTTAAAAATCACCCTAAATTTCCCGAATCAACAATTGCAACTCCTGTTTATGGGAATCAAAATATTTCTGTCGAAAAAAAATCATCAGACAAAAATAACGGGGAAAATAATGCTTCCAACGCACCTGTAGATAATAACCTGCTAACTATAAAATCTCCAATGGTTGGTATTTTTTACAGAAAACCGGCTCCTGACAAACCTCCTTATGTTAATGTTGGAGATAATATAAAAAAAGGAACTGTTATTTGCATAATTGAAGCCATGAAGCTTTTTAATGAAATAGAATCTGAGATACAGGGCAAAATAGTCAAAACATTAGTTGATGATGGAACTGCAATTGAATATGACCAGCCTCTGTTCATAGTTGATCCGAATTAACAAGTAAATTTTTCATTTCTACTAAAAAAAGGATTTAAGAAATGTTTCGTAAAATACTTATAGCCAACAGGGGAGAAATTGCCATTAGAATAATACGAGCTTGCAAAGAAATGAGCATTAAAACTGTAGCTGTTTTTTCAACGGCAGACAAAGAAAGCATGCATGTAAAACTGGCTGATGAAGCTTTTTGTATAGGCGGGCCAAGAAGCAACGAATCATACTTAAATACAGATGTAATTATTGAAGTAGCAAACATTACTAATGCTAATGCAATTCATCCGGGTTATGGCTTTTTAGCTGAAAATGCAGAATTTTCTGAAAAGTGTGCTGAAAACAACATCAAATTTATTGGGCCATCTTCTGAAATGATTCGCTTAATGGGTGATAAAGCAACAGCAAAAACCACAATGAAAAAAGCAGGAGTCCCGGTTATTCCCGGGTCTGATAATTTGATAAAAACAATTGCAGAAGGAAAAAAATTAGCCAAACAAATCGGATATCCTGTTATTTTAAAAGCCACAGCCGGAGGCGGAGGAAAAGGAATGCGCCTGGTTAGTATTGAAGCCCAATTTCAGGAAGCATGGGAAAATGCAACACGTGAAGCTGAATCCGCATTTGGTAATGCAGGGTTATATCTGGAAAAATTTCTTGTAAATCCACACCATATCGAAATTCAAATATTAGGCGATCAGTTTAATAATGCTATTCATTTATCTGAAAGAGACTGTTCTGTGCAAAGAAGGCATCAAAAATTAATAGAAGAAACTCCTTCTCCCTTTATAAATAATACGTTACGTAATAAAATGGGAGAAGCCGCTATAAAAGCAGCACAGACAATAGGTTATGAAGGAGCTGGAACCGTTGAGTTTTTAGTTGACGAAAAAAAGAATTTCTATTTTATGGAAATGAATACCAGAATACAGGTAGAACACTGTATTACAGAAGAAGTTACCGGTTTAGATTTATTAAAAGAGCAGATTAAAGTTGCAGCCGGCGAAAAAATTAATTTTACAAGTCAATCACCACAAAAACACGCCATTGAATGTAGAATAAATGCAGAAGATACTGAACAAAACTTCAGGCCTGATGCAGGAAAAATTAAGCATTTGTTTTTACCCGGAGGTAAAGGTGTTAGAATAGATACGCATATCTATTCCGGTTATTCAATTCCTCCTTATTACGACTCATTAATTGCTAAATTTATAGCAACCGGAAATACACGAACTGAAGCTATTCAAACTATGAAAAGAATGCTGTCTGAAACACAAATAGAGGGTATAAAAACAACTATTCCGTTTCATTTACAAGTTCTGAAAGATAAAGATTTTGCAACAGGTAATTACAACACCGGATTTTTGGAAAAGTTTTTAAGTCAGTAAAAGGTTATTATTCCTTTTCATACCCTATTAAACTGTTTTTTCTTTTTTTGTCTTTTTCTTCATTCGTTAGGCCATGCTTATTCTCGTAAATTGCATTTTCCCATTCGCCATACATTGGGTTGGGTAATATGATAAACTTAGTGCCAAAGTCAGCTTTATACTTTTCTACTAAATCAAAGCCAAGATTTTTATCCCTGTGTGCAAACTCTTGCGAAAAGTCAGTTAAATTATCCCCAACAAACATCAGTATTACATGGCTTTCCAAAACACTATTTCTTCTTTTGGTTTTATCGCTTGTTTCTTTTTTCAACAAAACATGCGCAGAATCGGCAAAAGGGAAATCATACTTCTTTAAATTTGAAATAGTAACACCTAATTCTTCATAATAACGATTAGAAATATAGAATACTTCAACCCCTTTTTCTTTAGCATTCAAAACAAACTCTTTGGCTCCGGGTAGTGGTTTGGCATTTTTCTGTGCAGTCCATTCTTTCCATCTTGCTTTTGAATAATTTTCGCCTGTTCTAATACTTTCTGTTTCAAACGGGCTATTATCTAATACTGTTTCATCAATATCTAACACTACCGCTGCCGGTTTTGACAAGCGAACTTTACTTAGCTGATTATTCAGCACTGTTTGTGCCATTTGATAAGTCTGATAATAAATTGCCCGCATTTCTGCCGATTGTTGAAACCATAAGGTAGCTTGTACTAAATGTTCATTATCCGTTTTAACAGGATTATTCAAATTAGGCTCCTGCTGGGCAAAGCCAAAAAAAGAAATACTATACAAACTAACAAATAAGAATATTTTAAATTTAAACATATTTATCTTTTTTGATTACTGGCGAAATTTACAGAATCTTTTTGAAAAATTTTAACTTCGTTGTAACTTTTCAAAATAGTTATGCGTCGTATGATAGTAAAAAAACAACAAGAATGTTAATTGAGGAATATAATAGAAGTGTTGAATTGTTTTCTGACAATGTCTTTCGTTTTATACTCAAGAATATTAGAGATGAAGAAAAAGCAAAAGATATTATACAAGATACATATGAAAAACTTTGGGTAAACGTAAGTAAGGTAAATTTTGAAAAAGTAAAATCGTACATTTTTACAACAGCTTACCATACCATGATTGATTTAATACGCCGGGAAAAGAAACAAGTTGATTTTGAAACAGTTAATGTAGAAAAATATGCACATAGCGAACAATATACCGACTTAAATGAATTGTTGCATAATGCAATTGAAAAATTACCTGAAGACCAGCGCTCTGTTATTTTATTACGCGATTATGAAGGTTATTCGTATCAGGAAATTGCTGAAATAACCAATTTATCAGAGTCTCAAGTAAAGGTTTATATATATCGTGGCCGCATGTTTTTGAAAAATTATATTGGAAGTATTGAAGCCGTTGTTTAATAATATGAAAATAAACAGAAATAATTACGAATCTTTTTTCCTTGATTATATTGAAGGGAATCTTAGCAATGATGAAATTGCTGAGTTAAGAGTATTTATTTCTGAAAACAGAGACCTTGAAGATGAACTAAAAGAATTTGAATCATTTCATATTATCCCTGAAAATTTAGATTTTTCAGAAAAAGAAAATTTGAAAATATCTTTTTTTTCAGACATTAAAATAACAAATGAAAATGTTGCTGAATTTTGTATCGCTTTTTATGAAAATGACTTAACGCCTGAAAAAAAACTAGAACTAGAACACTTTCTCAACACACACACTGAAATAAGACAAGATTTTTTGCTATTTGCCAAAACAAAACTAAAAGCAAACCAAACTGTAAAATTTTTCGACAAGAGTGCCTTATTAAAATCCATTGAAAATGAAAAAATCAGCCACGAAAATTTCCCTGATTTTTGTATCGCTTATTACGAAAAAAATATTTCTGAAAAAAGTAAACAAAAACTTTTAGAATACCTTGATAATCATCCTGAAAAACTCAATGATTTTAATGCGTACAAACAGACAATTTTATTGCCACCTGAAAACATTGTCTTTAAAGATAAAAACCGCTTAAAAAAAGGAAGAATTATTCTGTTGTCAAGAAGTAACATCATTAAATTTGCTTCTACCATAGCTGCTATGTTTATTCTGTTTTTTGGTTTATATAACTTCAAAAACAAACTATTTATAAATCCTGTAATTACTGCACGGGTTTACGAAAAACAAAACCAAACAGAACCAGCCACACAACAATTAGCTGAAATTACTACTGAAGACAAAAAAACCAAACCTGCTAATAAAAAGAATATTTCAAAACAGGTAAAAAATAAAAGAAATCAGCAAGATTCTACTTTAAAAAAACAAAACAAGTTAAAAAACTTAAAGCCTTTTACTATAGAAAATTATCACAATGTACGATTTTCATCAGTGCAAAATCCTCAAAAAATAATCGGAAATCAGGTTAAAATTGCAAAAGTTGAATTCAATTTTAAAGAAATGCCTGATGCTGAAATACCTAAACAAAATACGGCTTATTTAACCTTAAGTGAATATCTGGCTGAGCGTGCTAAAAAGATGATTTTAAAAGACAATTACACAAAAAACAAAAAATTAAATTATTTGGATGTTGCTCAAGCGGGTATTAAGGGAATTGATAAAATTATTCCGGGCAAAATAGAATTCGACTACAAAGAAAATGAAGCCGGAAAAATAGAATATCTGGCCTTAAACACTCCTCTTTTCGATTATTCAAAAGAATTTAATCGCTAATAAAATTCCTGTAACTTTTTTAAAACCTATTTCGTCACACAACCAAACACAATATGATTAATCTTTTAAAAATGAAAAAAATGAAAAATTTATTTTATGTAATTATACTTTTAAGTGTTAGCTTTTCAACTATTGCACAGGTAACAGACAGCACTGCTGTAAGCGAATCTGACACAATTGTAAAACCTAAAGACAAAACATTAAAAGTAATGTTTGGCGATAAAGAACTTATTAATGTTGATATTAACAAAGATGATTTTGACATGAATGATTTTGAAGAAAACTCAAACGGGGATACTACTAAAATACGCATTGGCAAGAAAAATATCATTATTATTGACGGTGACGACAAAACACAAATTACTACTGATGAAACAATGGATAATGAAGACAGTGAAGAAGACAATGATAATTATAAAGCAAAAAAATTCAAAGGCCATTGGGGTGGTATTGAACTTGGATTAAATAATTTTTTAAATAATAATAACGAACTATCCTTGCCATCTGACGGGCAATTTATGGACTTAAACACTAGTAAGTCAATTGAATTTGATTTAAATTTTGCAGAAAAAAGCTTTCCCATTTATAAAAATCGCCTTGGAATTGTGACCGGAATGGGACTCAGATTTAATAACTACCACTTTGACAACAACATTATGTTAAATCCTAATTCTGTATATCAAACAACCGTTGTTGACACGAATTTTGACAAGAATAAACTTTCTGTCACTTATTTAACAGTTCCGCTGTTGCTTGAATATCATATTCCTGTTGGAAAAAAACATAAACCCATTTATTTTTCAACCGGTATAATCGGAGGATTAAAAATAGGGTCAAAAACTAAACAAAAATATACCATTAATGGCGATAAAAACGACGACAAGTCAAAACAAGATTTTGGTATTTCACCATTTACTTATGGACTAACAGCAAGGGCTGGCTATAAAAATATAAATCTTTTCGCAAATTACACCATAACCTCTTTCTTTGAAAAAAATAAAGGGCCGGAACTTTATCCTTTAACCATTGGTATTTCGTTAATGAATTAGAAAGTTAAATAAACAAGTCAAATTCAATGAGTCCGAAAGGGTTAACGGACTTATTGAATTTAATCAAGTAAACTACAAGGTGCTCTTTGTTTTTCAATTCCTCAAAAAACATTCGAAAGTTTCTTTCCCTAAGAGCACCTTTTTCAATATATAAGGCCCACCCAGATTATCTCCATTTATTTATAATTCTATTTTCATTTTTATATAAATTCAAATTTATCTATTTTGCATTATCTTAATCGAAATAATACTTCTGTTTATTTTGCAATAATTACTAATAAAATGGATTCATCAAAATTAACTTTTCAGGAAGAACGTCGCTATAAAAGGCACATTATGCTGCCGGAAATAGGTGTAGAAGGACAGCTAAAGCTTAAAAGAAGTAAAGTGTTAGTAATTGGTGCCGGTGGCTTAGGCGCACCGATTCTTGAGTATCTGGCAGCTGCCGGAGTTGGCACAATTGGTATAATGGACGATGATATTATTGATGAAAGTAATTTACAAAGACAAGTTTTATATGAAGTAAAAGATATTGGAAAGCTAAAAGCTATTATTGCCAGCCAGCGAATTAACGCACAAAATCCATTAATACAAATTAATGTTCTTAATACACGGTTTTCTATCAAAAATGCGTTAGATATTGCTGAAAAATATGATATAATAGTAGATGCAACTGACAATTACTCTACCAGATATCTTTTAAGCGATGTGTCGGTTTTACTAAACATTCCTCTTATATATGGTTCTATTCACCATTTTCAGGGACAATTATCTGTTTTTAATTATCAAAACGGGCCTTCATATCGTTGTTTATATCCGGAACCACCTAAAAAAAATGAAGCTCCTGACCCTGGCGAAGAAGGAATATTGGGAATTCTTCCCGGCATTATTGGGTGTTTACAGGCAAACGAAGCTATAAAAATTATTGTTGGTTTTGGTGAAGTATTATCTGGCAAGCTCCAGGTTTTTAATTCTCTTGATCTTTCATTCTACAAATTAGATATTAAGAAAAATCCGGAAAATTTTAAAATTACAGCGTTGGGTGACTATAAATATTAGTTACCTGCAAGCAATTTGAGCAAATCCAGAATGATAAATTTGCTACAAGAAAATAAAGAAATTGAAAGCCAACGCACAATAGCACAACTTGTCCCGATTTATCGGAATTTTTCCCGACACACAGGCAAAAGCTAAAAATCCAAAAGCCTGTCCAGTTTTTTTATCGGGAAGCATTTTTTTGCCACATTGAGTACAAAACAAGATGAAAGAAAATTCCGCTCTGAAACGAGAGGATATAAAGGTTCCAATCCCGATTACGGCAATCAAAATGTATTTCGTTATCAAAGTTTATTCAGTGATTCGGAGTTGCTTGAAAAGTTGTTTGCTAAAATACCATTTTAAAATGGCGGTTTGTTTGAGTGTATGGATTATAAAACCAAAACTAAAGATGAACGAAAATATATTGATGGGTTTACAGCTACCAAAAAGAATCAGCCAATAGTTCCTAATGCCCTGTTCTTTTCCGATATTCAGAAAGTTGATATTAGCAGTTTTTTTGGCAAAACGAACAAAACTTATGAAGTAGAAGGTTTAATAAATTTACTTAATAGCTACAATTTTACTATTGACGAAAACGAACCGGACGATGTTGAAGTGGCTCTCGATCCCGAACTGCTTGGTTCCATTTTTGAAAATCTGCTTGCCAGCTACAACCCAGAGACAGCCACCACCGCACGAAAGGCTACGGGAAGTTTTTATACGCCACGCGAAATTGTTAGTTATATGACTATCGAAAGTTTGAAACAATATTTTAAAACAAATTTAGCAAGTAGTTCCGGTATTGATGAAAAATTAGATTCTCTAATAAATACAACCTGTTCTGAAAATCCGTTTGACGAAGAAACAACAAAACAGCTTATTAAACTTATAAACGATTTAAGGGCGGTTGACCCGGCAGTTGGTTCTGGTGCTTTCCCGATGGCAATGCTGAATAAACTTGTCTATATTCTCGGCAAACTAGATCCCGAAAACAAATACTGGAAGCAATCTCAAATTGAGGGAGTTAAAAAATCGGTCAGCGATTCGGTTATTCAACGCAAACTTATTGAGCAGATTGAAAGGCAGTTTAAAGAAAAAAATGCCGATTACGGACGCAAACTTTATCTGATTGAAAAATGTATTTACGGCGTGGATATTCAGCAGATTGCTGTGGAAATTGCTAAGTTGCGCTTCTTTATTTCACTTCTTGTTGATGAAAAAATTGATTTTGACAAACCCAATTACGGGATTGAACCACTCCCTAATCTTGATTTTAAACTGATGCAGGGCAATAGTCTGATTTCTACTTATGCCGGAATTGATTTTAACGATAAAAGCGAACCAACCGAAAATCTTCTCTTTGATACTGACGAACCTTACAAAAAACTAATTGAAGAATTTGAAGAACTTAAACATCAATACCAAAACGAAGCAGATCCAAAGGAAAAAAATCTTTAAGAGATAAAATTGACAAAGCAATTATTAAAATATTTGAGGAAAAAATAAGCGAACACTTCCCCGAATTAAAACGAATTGAAGAAAAATATTCTGTTATCCCCAATAAAGAACAACGCCAAAAGGCAATTGCAGTAGAAAAACAAAAACTGACCCAAAAACTTGGTTTTGATATCGAACAAGTTGAAAAAGATTTAACTGCCTACACCGAAGGCTACACCGAAGGAAGAAAAGCTAAAGATTTCTTTTTGTGGAATGTCTATTTTGCCGAGGTGTTTTCAGAGAAGGGTGCCCATTCGACAAGCTCAGGACAAGGTTTTGATGTGGTGATTGGGAATCCGCCTTATGTACAAGTTAGAGCAGTTGCAAAAGAATTACAAAAAGAATATTTAAATTGTAATTATTATAAACATGCAAAAGGTGGTCGTTTGAACCTATATCAATTTTTTGTCCCATTGTCTTTATTTCTAACTAAAAAAAGTGGTATTATTTGTCTAATTACTCAAAATTCAATATTGGCAGAAGATACAGCTATTAATACTAGAAAATACATATTTAATAATAGTAGACTTGTGGAGTTTGTTTCTTTCCCTGAACGAGATGATAAAAATAAGAGAGTTTTTGAAGGTGTTAAAATGAGTGTAGCCATTAGTATGTTTCAAAAAATTCATAATAATCAAGCAAATAATAGATTTACAGTAAAAACTTATGCAGAAAGAAAAATGCTAAATATGTTCAGTATTAGAATCAGTAAAGATGATGTAATTGCAATTTATCCAGATAAAATGATTATTCCTATGGCTAAAAAAAGCTCTTGGGAACTCTTAAAAAAGTTTCGCAAAACCAAAAATATAATTAAATTTAAAGCTTATGCAGGCGAAATAGATATTACAAAATATAGTGAGTTATTTAATGAAAGTATTGGTATTAGGGTTTACACTGGTGCTCAAAT
>JAADFW010000085.1:15948-42277 GCA_013152655.1 Chlorobiota bacterium | reverse complement strand
CAACTTGATAATATTCTCTTTCATTATTTGATTTTTGTACTACAAAATCAATCTCTTTATCGTTGTGTTTTCCTACATATACTTTACCTCCACGTCTAAATAATTCGAAATAAACAACATTTTCTAATTTATGTCCTAAGTCTGTGTCATATTTATTGGTCGCTGTAATATTCCTCAATCCCAAATCTACAACATAGTATTTTTCATTTGTAGTAAGTAATTCTTTGCCTTTTATGTCATAACGAGGTGCAACATATAAAATGTAAGATTGAGTAAGAAAATCTAAATACTTAATAATTGTGTTATGTGATATCTGTTTTTTGGAATTTTTATTAAGTTCCTTCGCAATATTCGTTGGCGAAACGTAAGACCCAACCGAATGAAATAAAAAACTAATAACACGATGTAAATTATGAATATTTCTTAATTTATAGCGTTGTACAATATCTTTAATTATAACAGTATCATATATTGACTGCAGGTAATCATTTACTAAATCTTTGTCCTTTTGAGAAAGCGTAACTGCCTCAGGAAAACTACTTTCGTTGATATACTTGCGAAAAAGGCGATCCGTATTTTTTTCACCTTCATTGGCTAATGTATATTCTTTAAATGAATAAGGCTGAATATTAATAGCAATGTATCTACCCGTTAGAAGTGTTGATAACTCACTTGATAGTAAGTAAGCATTTGAGCCGGTTATGTATAAATCAATATTCTTTTTAGTATATAAACTATTAACGAGTTTCTCGAAATCATCTATCAATTGTACTTCATCTAAAAAAATGTAATATTCGGTATCGGTATTTACGGTTTTTATGATTTCATCATGTAATTCTGTCCAATTTGTAAAGTTTAGATTTTCACGCTCTTCAAAATTGAGAAAAATAATATTGTTCGAAGAAACACCACTATATATTAATTCATTCTTAAAGACTTCTAATAGAGTTGATTTTCCACTCCGCCTAATACCCGTAATGACTTTTATTAGATTTTGGCCCTTGAGTTGCCTTAACTTATTTAAATATATTTCTCGTTGTACCATTATTTTCTTCAACAAAGATATAGCTTAATGACGAAACATCAAAATTATACTGTTTTTCGTCATTAAGTAATTTACTTGTGCATAACAAAACTATAAATTTACAAATACACTGCTATTTTTAATCATTCAGTTTGATTTAATTGAATTTATTTAAAAAAATAATAAGTTTCAATATCCTATTTTAAATTGCTCTTTATCAATTTATCAAATATTTCATATATTTGTTTTGCAGAGCGATATATTATACCGCTTTGTTTTTAAGGGTTTATTAACAATTACGGAAGAGTTTTATCTCTTCCGTTTTTTTTGTGCAACTTTCCATTATTTTACTCGTCTTTATTTCAATTAACAATTATTTTTAACGTTTAACTCAGGTTTTTTAAACAACTATTTCTTCGTATTAACTTGTCTGGGTTTTAATAAATTATTTTAAGATGAAAAAATTAATAGCATTAAGTTTTATTTTAGTTTTAACAATTCCTTTTTATAGCTTTTCACAAGCTAATGAAGAAAACAGAAATGTTGCAACTTTTACAGAAATTGATTTACGAATTGCAGGAAATGTAATTCTAAGCCAAAGTGCAACACAAAAACTTGTTGTAAAAGGAAATAAAAACGACCTGAAAGATTTGATTACAGAAGTTAGGGGAAATACTTTAATAATAAAGTACGACAGTTGGTTCAGTAGTCACAATGAAGTTGAAATTGATATTGACATTAACAACTTAGAAGGAATAGATGTTTCCGGTTCCGGTTCTATTATTGCTGATGGAGAATTCACAACCAACAACGTTGATTTTGAGGTAAGTGGCAGTGGCACTATAAATTTTGCCCATTTAAACACCAAAAAAATAGATTGTGAAATATCAGGTTCAGGCAAAATAAACCTGATGGGCAATTCTAAAGTTGAATCATTGGAGTTTGATATTTCGGGTTCAGGCAAAATAAATGCTTTCGACATAATGGCTACCAATGTGAATGGTGAAATTAGCGGGTCAGGAAAAGCGCAGGTTTATGCTGAATCGCGCTTAGATGCAGAAATTTCAGGTAGCGGGCGTATCTACTATAAAGGAAATCCACGTGTTAATGCTGAAATTTCAGGTAGTGGGAAGGTTGTTTCGGCAGAGTAATAAAATTCATATGCACATACTAAAAGTTTCCTACGCATGGCTCTGAGTAGGCAAAAAATTTAAAAGCCATATAAGTTATTAATAGCTATATGGCTTTTTTAGTATATAAAACATTTATTATTAAAATTTTACCACTTTTGAATAAGCCTGTTCTTCTCCACAAATAATATGAAGAATATAAATCCCGTTTGAAACAGATGATAAATTAAGACTAATGCTACTTTCAATATTTTCTTCCAAAAGCAATTTCCCTGATAAATTAAACAACCGGCAATTTAAATTATAGGCATTTTTATTTTCAAAAGAAATATTTATTTTGCCTGTTGTAGGATTTGGAAAAATTTCAAAGTTTTTATTCTTGATAACTTGTCCGGTTTTAACAGCAAAATTATTAAATAACCACAAATAAGCAGGCGGAAATTCACGTTTCCAATACCATTCGCTATGCTGGCCATCATTATGCACAAGCATTTTTATATCGTCGGTTGTAAAAGAATTATTTATCAGCGTATCGTACATAGCTTGTATTCCGTCAACCATTTCATCACCCTCTAAAGCTCCGGCAATAAAATAAAATTTTGAGCTAAACTCCTTATTATAACTGGCTGCGTAATTATAAATAGAATCGTTAAACCAAAAAGCCGGTGAAAACAAACCTAACTTAGAAAAAACCTCAGGATATTTCAACCCGCCATACAACGAAATTAAACCACCTAAAGAGCTGCCTATAAGCCCTGTATTTTCCCTGTCAGGTAAAGTCCGGTAATTTGCATCAATAAATGGCTTTAGTGTCTCAACAATAAATTGCATATACAAATTTCCTTCGCCACCGGCACCATATTCGGTATTAATCCAGGGCGAAAGCTCATCTATTCTTAAATCTCCGCCATTATCAATTCCTACTACAATGGGAACGTTATCGCCAATGCTGTCTATTTCGTTCAGCGATTCATCTACTCCCCATTCGCCAACAAAAGAGGTATAATCGTCAAATAAGTTCTGCCCGTCGTGCATGTAAATTACCGGATAACTTTTACCTGATGTTTCATAATCTAACGGCAAATAAATCCAAATCCTCCTGGTTCGGCCAAGCTGAGGCATATAAAATTCTTCATTAACAATTGAAACATTTGAGGTTGTAGTATGCACCGGGTTAGCACCGCCTAAATCTTCCCAACTTAATATTTCAAAATAAGCCACCGTATCACCTGAAAATGTATAAGTCCTGTTTTGAATAAAATGCCCATCAGCATCACCTTCAACTGTTTCCCAGCTGCCACGCGTAAATTTAAACTCAATTGTGCCTGTTTGGCTCATTACAATTGAAAATAAACTGTCTGCATTTTTTGTTAATGCAAAATCCGGGTCGCCCGGATTCCATCCATTAAAATTGCCGGCAATATAAATTGTTGCATTATACGGAGTATTTACAGGCAACCCGGTAATTACAAATTCAACCTGTGCAAAACTCATTTGTACAATTAATGATAGAAATAAGCTTATTTTTAAGAATTTACACATATTATTTCGTTTTATTTTTGTTTAAAAATTAATGTTTTAAAAGGCTGTATCTTGCTCATATTACCTAATTCGGAATTTTTATAATCATTCGGAAAAATTAAAAAATATTTTTTGTTTTGAAAAAAATCGCCTGCTAATGTTACGGGGGTTTTAGTTAAATTATGAATAATTAAGAGTTTCTCCCGGCCATAAATTCTATAAAAACTTAACAACGAATCGTTTTTTAAACCTATTAATTCCAGTTTCCCTAATGTTAAAGCCTTTGAATTATTTCTAAAATTAATCAACTTTTTATAGTGTGTATAAATAGAATTATTCTCTGATTTTTGTACAGATAGCGGCTTAACATTTTCATAAGTTGAATATTCCGGCTTTTCCCATGAAGTTTGCCCTTTATCAAAACCGGGCTTATCCCATAAAAATGGCTCACGAATATATTCATCAGGCTTTTTACCTAACATTCCTATTTCTTCGCCATAATAAATAAACGGTGCCCCCGGAAGGGTAAATAAAATTGAAGCAGCCAGTTTTGCTTTTTCTTTGTCATTGTTAAGTACACTTAGAATTCTGTCCTGATCATGGTTTTTTAAAAAAATTGCATCTGTAAAATCATTACTATAAGTTTTATATAAACTCCTGATTTTTAACAACGTATCAATTAATCCAAAATCTTTCTCTTCTTTCAATATTTTTTCAATGCCAAAACTTAAATCGAAATTAAATGACGCATGAACTCCTTTATGAAGAAAAGGAGCAACAATTGTATCTACACCCCAGACTTCAGAAACCATAAAAAATCCGGGTCTATCCAAATTCATGGCTTCCCTGAACTCTTGCCACCATTGGTAATTTTTTTCTTTCTCTTCCTCAGGATATATAAAACGAATAGCATCGAGCCGGAAGCCATCAATATTCATAGTTTGTAGCCAGAACCGGCCAATGTTTTTAATTTCTTCTCTCACCTTTGGATTATCGTAGTTTAAATCGGGCATGGTTTTCCAGAAAAAACCATAGTATTTTTCTTCCGATGAAAACTCGCCTGAAACTTCACTTACATTGTGCCACTGCCATGGGTTTTTATTTATTACAGCCGTATCAGAAGACCACACATAATAATCCCGATAGGGATTTTCAGGACTTTTAATGGCTTCTTTAAACCAGGGATGCTCCGACGATGTATGATTAACTACGAGGTCGATAATTATTTTTATATTTCGCTTATGCGCTTCGCTAACCAAATTGTGGAAATCGTTGAGTGTGCCGTAATCTTTATTAATTTCGTAATAATTTGTAATATCATATTTATGGTAAGTTGGCGAAGGGTGAACCGGAAGTAGCCAAATACAACCAATTCCCAAATTACTTAAATAATCTAATTTTTGAGTTATGCCGTTTATGTCGCCAATGCCATTGTTATTGCTATCGTAAAACGATTGTACAAATACCGAATAGAAGATTGTTTTTGGATAATAATTCATGGTATCACTCCTAATTTGCGATATTAATGTGGAATTAAAAAACAGAATAAACAATGTAGAAAAGCATAAAATTTTTGATTTTAATTGCATTTTACAGGAGGTTTAAAATAATGATTGAAATTATTAATTAATAACTATTCATTAGCATTTAATGCAGATTGTTCAGCTATAATTGTTGTTAAATTTTTTTCGAAAACAGGACTGTCAAATAAAGGGTCATACTCCGGATTGTAAACAGTTTCTTTAGTAGTATTGTTAAAATATCCTTTTATAAAATGCTTTGACAAAGTAAAAATTTTATCATCATTGGCATTTACATAAGGTGTTTTTTCAGTAAGTATTTGCTCTACTTCAACATGTATTTTAGGGTAATTCGGGTTCTTTTTTATCAATTCAAGGTATTTAAAAAAAACT
The DNA here is from genome assembly GCA_013152655.1 of Chlorobiota bacterium. Classification (GTDB taxonomy): domain Bacteria; phylum Bacteroidota; class Bacteroidia; order Bacteroidales; family B39-G9; genus JAADFW01. Next base: position 36,689 of record JAADFW010000085.1, on the reverse strand, counting down.
GTTTTCTTTAAACTTATAACTATTGTATAGTTACCATAATGTTCGCGTATTTTAAGCCAGTACTGTATATGTATGGGGTCGTTAATAATTACATCAGTTGTATTGTGCAGCGAATCGTAAAACTCAAAGCCCTCTTGCATTATTTTATTTGCAAGTTGTTCACTCGGCGTACGGTGTATATAAATAAACAACGAAGAGTCGCCTGGCGAAAGAAAATTTATGATTTTTTCATCCACTGACATTCTGCAAATGCTTTACTATTTAACGCAAATTTAATGTATTATTTTTAAAACAAGAGGTTTAATAAGTGTTTGTTCATTAAGCCTTTTGCATACTGATTGCCAACCGGAAGAAATTTGGACTATTTTTACACCTCAAATTTGGGCATTACTAAACGGATAGCTTTCTGACGGGGGTTTATTCGATTGGATATCTGTATTATACAATTTAATATAGTGTTAAATATATTTCATTTTAGCAAAACCTTTAATTTGAAACAGTTTAACGTATTAGTATGCCCAAGCACATGAGTTTCAGTACTAAAAAAAGCTAATCTTTCGATAATTCTGACAACTCTGAACTTATAAATAAAATTACCTCTGTTCCCTTTCCTATTTCTGAATTTACAATTATTTTACCCTTGTGTTTTTCAATTATTTTATAGCTTATTGATAAACCCAGGCCTGTTCCTTCTCCAATATTTTTGGTTGTAAAAAAAGGAAGAAATATTCTATCTAAAATATTTTCCGAAATTCCTTTTCCGGAATCTTTAATAACAATTTTAATAAATTTCCCATTCAAATTATACTTTACTGCTTCTTTATTATTTATAACAGAAGTACTAATTGAAATAGTTCCTTTATCATGAATAGCTTCGACAGAATTCTTTAATACATTCATAAATACCTGATTTAAGTCTGCCAGATAACAAAAAACAGGCTGTACTTCAGGATGATAGTTTTTAATAATTTTAATTTTATCAGTAAAATTTCCCTGCAACAATGTTAAAGTTGAATCAAGTCCTTCATGAATATCTGATAGTTTAAAATTATCCTTATCTAATTGGGTAAAACTTTTTAATCCTTTTATTATTTTTTCTGAACGAAAAACACCTTCTTTAATAATATCGATTAATGGGCTAAAATCAGAAATAACTTTGTTTAAGTCATTCATCGTTTTATTATCAGGCTTAAAATCCTTATTGCGAATTAACTCTTCTAAATCTCTATGCCTGTTTTCAATATTTTGTATTCCTCCGGAAATAAAGTTCAAAGGATTATTTAATTCATGAGCTAATCCGGCAGTAAGAATACCTAATGATGCCAGCTTGTCTTTTTGAATAAGCTGAGATTGGGTAGTTTGAAGCTTATTAATTATTTTTATTAATTCAGCATTTTTATCAAATAATTCCTTTTGATATTGAGTAAGCTTTTTATTTTGTATTCTAAACTTCCGTTCATATCTATAATTAATTTTTTTCAAATAAATAACTGCCAGGTTTATAAATAAAAAGATTAATGCATGAGCCGTAAAATAATATATAATAAACGGCTTAATTACCGGAATGATAGGATATATGTTTTGTGGCAATTGAAATAAAGCAAAATCATAAAGGCTTATTAAAACAATATAATAAACAATAATAGTTCGGTGGATAATTCTTTCTTTTTTGGCAGAAAATAATAAATGTGGCAATAACGAAAGAGCAATTGCAATATAAGGAGCATAAATAAAGTCTTCCTCCTGAACATAACCAAGAATGGCAGGAGCAAGAATAAACATAAACGACGGAATTGTTGAAGTAACAATTTTGCTTAATCTTAATAATTTATAATAGGCAAGCAGCAGGCTTAAAATGCTTACAAAAATTACTATAACTATTTTATATGTATTAAAACTAAGCGAATCGTGATGAATTGCATTTTCAATTATGCTTACAATAATTATTATTAGTGAGATGAAAATAAGGACAATATTAATCTGATTTGATAATTCTATCTCTTTATTCGTATCATTATTCTTACTTGTCTCTTTTCCCAAATCAGAGATATATTTCCAAAGATTTTTCATTAATAATTTTGAGTTTAAGTAAGCTAAGTAAACATTGTTATAACATGTTATGCTACTAAATGCTAAAATACAATAAAGTTTTTAGCAAAATAGTAATCAGTACTAAATAAATTTATTCCCATTTGTTATCAATATTAAAATATGAAAAACCCGGGGTTCAATGCCACTAATTATTCAAGTAATAATTAATTTCAAAATATGTATTCTTTCCTAAAATAATTTACCAAAATATTAGTTATTTAGCCAATACATCAACTATTCAGAAATAGTTATCTTTGTTTTTTTAATTTAAAAAATATTTAATTATTTAACAGAAGCCCGGTTATTATTTATTTAGCTAATGATCAGTATTTTATATAAATCAAAAATAAAAATTTTCCTTGTTGCCGTTATAATTTTATCGGGTTGCTCTACTAAAAAAAATACTTTTTTAACCCGGTCGTTTCATAATATAACTTCAAAATACAATGTGTTTTTTAATGCACGGCTAAGTTATATGAATGGTATTAAAAAAATGGAAAAAAACTACCGGAATGATTATTCTAAACTTCTTCCCCTTTTTATATATTCTGACGATAAAATTTCCAAATCAATATCGCCGGAAATGAATAAAACCATTGAGAAAGTTTCTAAGTTAATTAACAGACATTCCATAACTGAAAAACCCAAAAAGAAGAAAAAGAAAAAACTTTCGAAAAAAGAAAAAGACTTTTTAAATAAAAAAGAATATACTAAATATGTTGATGATGCTTATTTGCTTATGGGAAAAGCACATTTTCACAAACATGATTTTTACCCGGCTATTGAAACCTTTGAATATGTTATAAAGGAATATTCGGAAAATGACATAAAATATAGTGCTTTTATTTGGTTATCAAGAACTTATATTGAACTTAAAAACTTCAAAGAGGCAAAATCAATATTAGACCAACTTGATGGCGATAAAGCTTTTCCGAAAGAATATAAACACGATTACCAATTAACCTTGGCAAATTATTACCTGACACAAAAACAATATTCCGATGCAATTCCATTATTGCGAAAAGCAGCACAAAATGAAACTCAAAAAAATAAAAAAGCACGCTATTATTATATTTTGGCTCAATTAAGCGAACTTAACGAACAATACGATGATGCTTCTTACAATTTTGCTCAGGTTATTAAACTAAATCCCAGTTATGAAATGTCTTTTAATGCACGTATAAATGAAGCACGTCTTTTTAATGTAAATGCCAGTGGAGGAAAAGACATAAAAAAAGAGTTGCAAAAAATGCTGAAGGATGATAAGAATATTGAATACCAAGACCAGATTTATTATGCATTAGGAAAAATTTATCAGAAAGAAGGAAATTTGGAACAAGCTATTGAAAGCTTTAAACAGTCAGTTCTTACAAGTGTTTCAAACGACGGGCAAAAAGCTATTTCATTCCTTGCCATAGCCGATTATTATTTTGCAATACCAAATTACAGAATAGCTCAAATTTATTATGATAGTGCAGTGGTGTTTATAAATACTGATTTTCCTGACTATAATTCCATATATAATAAATCTAAAAGTTTAAACGAATTAGTTGAAAATTTAAACATAGTTGAAACTGAAGACAGCTTACAACGTGTAGCAGCTTTAAGTAAAGAAGACAGAAACAAATTAATTGCCAATATTATAGAAAATGTCAAAGAAGAAGAATTAAAAAAACAAGAAGAAGAAAAACAAAATAGTTTATTGCAAGGAATGCAACAAACAAGAAACCCTTCAGCTACCGCATCGGGGAAATGGTATTTTTATAACCCTTCTGCCATTGGTTTAGGACAATCGGAATTTACAAAAATATGGGGAAGAAGAAAGTTAGAAGATAACTGGCGACGAAAAAATAAATCGAAAATAAACATTGCCGACAATGAAGAAAATAGTACTGCAACTGATTCGGTTGCAAATAAATACAACAACAAACAACCTGAATATTATTTACAAAACCTGCCTTTAACCGATTCATTATTAGCAGAATCAAACAAACAAATAGCTGAAGCTATGTTGAATATGGCAAGAGTTTACAAAGAAAAATTAAAAGATTATGAACACTCAATAAAAATATTTAAAGAACTAAATAAACGATTTCCTGATAATGAAAATGCATTATCAGTTTATTATTATTTGTATTTATTAAATAATGAAATTGAAAATAAAGATGCTGCAGAATATTATAAACGGCTTATTGCCTCAGAATATCCTGAAAGCCAATATGCCAGTATTTTAACTAACCCCAATTATTTTAAAGAACTGGAAGAAAAAGAAAAAGCGATAAGTAATTTTTATGATTCAACATATAATCTTTATTTAGCTAAAAATTACGATGCCGTTCTAAAAAATTATTCCTATGCCGATTCAGTTTATAATACCAGTAAATTAATGCCTAAATTTTTGTACCTGAAAACCCTTGTAACCGGCAGGACAAAAGAAAAAGATGAATTTAAAAAAGAACTTGAATTATTAACTGAAAAATATCCTGATAGTGAAGTAGCACCCGAGGCAGAAAACATTTTAGCCTATCTGAACAGAGACGAGCCCGAAAAAGAACCCGAAAAAGTTGATGTTTTTAATAATGAAGGTACCGAAACTGCAAAAGATACAGTTGCAAAAGAAATATATACTTATAACAAACGTTCAACACATTTTTATATGATTATTGTTGAAAATAAAAAAACAGATATTAACCAAATTAAATTTGGCATATCAAATTTCAATATCGACTATTTTAGCACACTTGAGTTTAACGTGAGTAGTGCACTTCTAAACAACGATTTTCAGTTTGTTACAGTAAAAAGCTTTAAAAATAAAAACCAGGCAATGAACTATTACGAATCTATTTCGGAATTCGGTGATTTTTTTAAAAATCTTGACAAAGGAAGCTACCGGCACTTTATTATATCATCAGAAAACTTCGTGAAATTTTATAAGGACAAAAACATAGCAAACTACTATAAATTTTTTAAAGAAAACTATTTAGACTAAACTTGTGAAACAAATAAAAATACTATGGGTTGATGATGAAATTGAGCTCTTAAAACCGCATATTATATTTCTTGAAAGTAAAGGCTATGCCATTGACACTTCAAATAATGGCAACGAAACCATCGAAAAAATTCAGAAAGAAAACTACGATTTAATTCTTTTAGATGAAAACATGCCCGGGTTAAGTGGCCTTGAAACATTATCGCTTATAAAAAGTAATCGTCCGGGAATTCCCGTTATAATGATTACTAAAAGTGAAGAAGAATTTATAATGGAAGAAGCTATTGGTGCAAAAATATCCGATTATTTAATTAAACCGGTAAATCCAAATCAAATATTACTTTCAATAAAGAAAAATATTGATCAGAAAAAACTTATTACCCAACATATTACAACCGAATACAGGTCTGAATTTCAGAATATTGGCTCATTAATAAGCGATTCAATGAACCATAAAGACTGGATAGAAGTTTACAAAAAACTCACCTACTGGGAGTTGGAACTTGAAAGTTCAAGCGACAATGCGATGGATGAGATTTTAAAAATGCAAAAAACAGAAGCAAATGCTTCATTTACAAAATATATTAAAAATAATTATCTTGACTGGTTTGATAAAGATAATGCGCAAAAACCACTTATTTCTCCCAATATTATTAAAGAATCAGTTTTCCCACATCTTTCTAAAGATGAAAAAGTTGTTGTCCTTATAATTGATAATTTCCGTTTTGATCAATGGAAAGTTTTACAGCCCTTTATTAGAGAATATCTCGATATTGTAGATGAATCGCTTTATTACAGCATTTTACCAACAGCTACACAATATGCCAGAAATGCTATTTTTGCCGGCTTGATGCCCTCTGAAATTGAACGTCTTTATCCTGATTTATGGTTGAATGATGAAGATGAAGGTGGTAAAAATTTAAATGAAAAAAAATTATTACAACATCAATTATCACGTTTTGGCTTTAAAGCCAGCCTGTTTTATGAAAAAATAGGAAACAGAAATAATGAACAAAAATTAAAAGATAGTATTTCAGGAATTCTAAATAATCAACTCTCGGTAATTGTATATAATTTTGTTGACATGCTCTCGCATGCACGAACAGAAATGGAGATGATTAAAGAACTGGCAAAAGACGAAGCTGCTTATCGTTCCTTAACTTTGTCGTGGTTTCAACACTCTGACTTAAAGGAGCTATTAATATTTTTAGGACAACAAAATTGCAAAGTTGTCATCACTACCGATCATGGTACTATACGTGCAAATAATCCGGTGAAAGTGATTGGCGACAAAAATACAAATACAAATTTAAGGTATAAACAAGGTAAAAACCTGAATTATAACCCTAAACAGGTTTTTGAAATTACAAATCCGCATCATGCGTATTTACCAAAAACACACGTAAGCACTACATATATTTTTGCAACCGGCGACAGTTTTTTTGCTTACCCTAATAACTATAACTATTATGTGGGATATTACAAAGATACTTTTCAACATGGCGGAATTTCATTAGAAGAAATGATTGTCCCGTTAATTACCTTACAATCAAAATAACTTATTATTATTTTCAATAATGAAGCTTGTTATAGAGTCACTTAAAACAATTAACAAAACAGCAAAGCATTTTCTTGATTTTGCCGACAATTATAATATAATAGCATTTTATGGTGATTTGGGTGCGGGTAAAACTACGTTTATTAAAGCCATTTGTAATTTAATGAAAATAAAAGACAAGGTTAGCAGCCCCACATTTTCGCTTGTAAACGAGTATAAAAAACCAGATGGCCAATCTGTTTATCATTTTGATTTTTATAGAATTAATGATATTGAAGAAGCTTATGACTTAGGTTACGAAGAGTATTTTTATTCGCAAAACCTTTGTTTAATTGAATGGCCTGAGAAAATTGAAATATTGCTTCCGGAAAATTGCCTTAGAGTTAGAATAACTGAAATTGAACAAGGGAAAAGGTTAATTGAAACAATGATATAGTTGTTGTATTAATTGGAAGATAATACTAATACAAACAACTTTTTCAATAGATTTAAACCAGCGTAAACCTAACACTTACACCAAACTTACCTGTAGAAGTCTTGAATGCATTTGCTGTTTGTGGCGTGTTGCCAACTCTATCATAAAATATTTTTATGTTAAACCTTTCGCTTAAAACATAATCGGCTGATAATTTTATTGATAACGCATTTTGCCCGCCCGTAACATCACTGGTATTTTCATTTACTTTACGAGTTACCGAAAGTAATTTACGATATGTTACATCGGCACGTACATTTAAATCGCTTTTAAAAGGCCTTGTCCGTCCTCCGCTTTTTATTGCAATTTCAACATCTTTAATTCTATAACCGGCTCCAATTACTAAATCATTTCCAATGGTTTCAGTTACCTGGTAATTCTTTAAACTAAAATTAATAGAACGGTTTTTCTTTATTTCAATTTTAGAAATTAAACTGTTGTTCCATGTCATATCAACCCCTATTAACGGACTAAATTGCTCTGATATGGTTATTCCGCTTATATCAAATTCTGAAATATAATTTTTCTCCGCCTCATCTAAAATAAAACTAATTTGATTATCATTATTATCGTTAAAATTAGGATTTGTTTCATATCCTCCTATTGAATAAGTTGAACTATATGAGTGTGTTACATTAATACTCCTGATATATTGCTTAATAAATTCAATATTAGAAAGGCCATCATAATTAATTTTCCAATTAGGCAAAGGAATTTTTGGAAAAACATTTAATGCCATTGTGTTAGCGTCTTTTCCTGTATAAGCCGCAATAAATGAATGAATCAGAACTTCTTGTGAGCTTGGATAATAACCATAAGGGTAATTTTTCTCAATAGCATTCAAATTATTTGCCTCATTTGCCGGATTATATAAATCTAAGTTATAGTTTAATAATTCCTCTCTTTTACCTGCTAAACGGTTTGCAATTTTTAAGCGATTATTTCGAAGGTCTTCAAATGCTTTACTGCCATTATTAATTGTTAAATCGCCAAAAGCCGTATTCCAGCTAATTGTTGAAATTGTAAAATTTCCTGTTGTTCGGGCACCATCCTTACGATAATGTACACCCGCTATATTTTGATCGTAAATATATATTTCGCTAAAACTTTTACTCATACTCCTAATAGCAGTTACACTTATTTTTAAACCGGGCAAAGGCTCAATTGTACTTCGCAGGTTAAAATTACTTGAAGCGTTCATTGAATACGGGTTTAATACCGTAGTATCCTTTGTAAGCATATCTTCGCCCATCATTTTATTTACAATATCTGATTGCTGTACACCGGCAATAAATGGCAAGCCCGGATTCCACTTCCCTGTATTATTTTCCAATCCTAAATATTTGGTTTGTCCCATATATCCAGGCAAAATAGTTCCGTTACTATTTGAATAAGTTACGCTTACGTCTTTAATTCCCATTAATGCCCCGAGGGTATAATCTAACACTATTTTTAAAGGATTTTCAATTATTTCGCGCTTCCCTGCTACAACAATTGTAACATTTTCAGCATCTTCCTCAGCTGTAAAAGTAGCTCTGTTTTCATTAATAATTTCAAAATCTCCTTTTACCGGTTTTTTATCTTTATCAACAGCTTTTACTTCAATATCTTCAGTACGTAATTTATGCAAAATTATTTTTGGAATTCTGGCTTTCAAATTAACATTCTTTACCTGATAACTAACTTCTTCAACTTCATTTTTCCCTTTTTGAGGCCTGTTCTTTTTCTTAAACTTATCGTTAACACTTTTCAAATAACCAACTTTATTATAAAAATTAGTCATATTTAAACGCAATGAAGCATTTATTGAATTAGAATTTCTTATTGTATTGCCAAGGTCAATAGTATCAACATCGTATGGCAAAACACTTTCCCAAACATAAGTTCCGCTGTACCTAAGGGTAGAAGAAACCCAATCGAACAGTGGTATTTTGTTTATTGGAATAGTGTATGATAAATTAAAACGATGGTCGTATTTAATATTTCGTCCTCCGTTTTTAATGCTTCCAAGGATTTTGTCCTTATTTTGATTATGATTAAACTTATCACCTATTTCATCAATTGGAATTTCGAGCACATCAGCCAGGTTATTTGCCGAAAAATCAAACTTCAATGATCTTGTCAAATCATATTTCAGGTCGTAAACTCTGGTCCATTTAAATTGCCTGTCCCATGTGGGGTAAAAATCCTGGTCAAGGTTATTAACATTCCTGAGCTGTATTTCATTATATTTTCGTATCATATTGGTTCTGAACGAAAAAGAAGAAGGCAAATAGAAAAAGTTGAAATCCTTAATTAATTTCAAATATTTTGAGCTGAATAGTTTCGATTTTTTAAAGGGTGCAATATTTTTAGGCCGCTTACTATAATTATAGCTTAAGGTTCCGTTATAATCTTTTAAAAAATTCCACTCAGTATTTATGTTTCGCATAAAAAAATCGTTGTAAGCATAACTTGCTGTCCAATTTGAAAGGCTGTAAAACTTTGTTTTTCCTCTGCGTGGCTGCACCCTTACATTGGTTAAATTTATGCTCCGCCGTTTTGAATATGATTGTGCCGCTTTCAAATATTCCTTTTTTTCTTCTTCTGTTGCCAGATTATTTAATGTAGCTTCTAATTCAATATCCTGGTCAAGTGGGTCGTACAAAGGGTTTACCATGCTTTCTGACAATCCCATGTGTAACGGTATATTTACTTTTGCCTTCTCCGGCAAAAATTTGCCTAATTCAAAATTTGAAGATACATCGTATTGAATCACTTTTTCTTTACTCCTGTCGTTCACCTTTTTTTCAATGCTTCCAAACCCCGGCGTACTTGTATTTCCGCTAAAAGCAATACTGCCAAAATCAGCTAATTTAGCTGTAACCTGTGTGTTTGCAGCCCAACCGCCATATTCGTTAAAATCAGTTAATCGTAATTCATTAAACCATACTTCAGCCGATTTAGGCAATCCGTCGTCCACCAATGGGTTTCTGTCTTGCTTCGGATTTCTTACACCAATCATTATGGTTTTTACATTGCTTAAGTTTGGATTTCCTCTTATACTAACTATTGCCCTGCCAAATTTCTTCGAAAATAATTTAGTAAGCGCATACCCTGCTTTATTTCTGGCCTTTTTTGTTTCTTGTAATTCTAAAAACTCAAAAGCAATCCGGTTTGAATCAGGCCAAACAATTAGCCTGTCTGAAGTTAAGTCGTTGTTATATAATCCCGATTGTAAATGTGGCGTAAGTTTTAATGGTATTTCGTATTCGTAATAATTATCCTGATAATCAGAACCAAGCCTGATAAATGCAGTTATTTCATCGTCATCAAGGTATGCCTCGTCTATTGCTTCAGCATGCACTTCAAATTGTAATTTTTTGTATTGGCGCACATCAAGAAAAACATTTTTATAAACTGCTTTTGCATAACCATCGTTCAACGAATCAATTCTTATGCTTAACGATTGCTCGTTTAACTGGCGCAACTGCGGGTTTGACGGGTCAGTAACCCTGTCAATTCCGGGAGGCAAAACATAATTAACCGGTTTTCTATGCCCGTTTTCTTCAATATTTACAACAGAAACATTAAACGCTGAAGCGGATGAATCAACATCATAATTTAATACCTCCGATTCTTCAAACATTGGAAAATTATACTTTCGCCATTCACCACGTACAAGGTCTAACTCAGCAAACCTTAAATGTGTTTCTTTAGTGAAATTTTTTAAAAACATTCTTATAAACCGGATAGATTTAAAATCATCTATTGGCCCAACTATTTTTTGTGGCTTGTATATAGGAACCTTAAATTGTATCCATCTAATTACAGCTTTTTCTTTGTTTTCGTATGTAACTGTTGTTTTTCTAATATCGGTAATATAATTATTCCCAATGTTATTGTCTGAAAGTGCATCTGGTGTAATCTCAATCTTATACTGATAATAACTTTCGTTCTGACTAAGGTTATAGTCCTGATTTATATCTTCAACATCAGGCCTGGGAGTTGCACTGGTAGAATAATTCTCGCCTGATTGACTGCTTGTAGGAGAATTACCCTCTAAGCCATTATATTTTTTATAACGGTCAATTATACTCATCTGATCGCTATAATCCGAACTTCTGAAATATGCAAAATCATCGCTTGAAGGATCGTCTTTAACTAAATTGTAAACTTTAGGATATTTGTTTCGTAACGAGTCAAGATAATTTGAAAACATGCTTCTCTCGTCTTCGTCGCTTAAGCCATCCAATCCAACATCTTGTTTTTTGCGTGCTTCCGGGTCATTTTCAAAAGCATTTATCAATGCTTGTCCTGAAGGAACTACTCCCCAAACAGTTGTATCAACCTTTATTGAATCGGATGAACTACCCGGCAAGCCGTCTTCAAAACTTTTACGTCCGTCGTTCAGAATATCTTCTGAAATATTACCGAGGTTAAAATATAATTCACCTCCGGGATTATCATTGTTTTCATCCCAAAACGGATCCATCATCCAAAATTCTATAAACTCAACATTCGCTTCCTCAAAATCATTGGTTGTAATACGGCGCATTATTCCCGCCCAACGATCTTCAGGATTTGTAAATTTTCCTGTTTCGGGGTCAAGGCTGTTTATGTCGTAATTATATGGCCCCCTTTCTTCCGGGAAATAAGATAAATTCAATACCGGAATATTGGTTGGAATACCGTTTTGCGACTCCCTAAATGGGAAAAGGTCTTGCTCATTTACGCGATATACAACAGGGTTTGACTGCAATTCAACATCAACCGGCGAGTTTCTTTCTGTAAATAAAGGGTCAATTCTGTACCATGCCAATTTAGCCCTGTTATAACCCATTTCCAAATTTCCCCTTAAAGAGCCTTCGGGAAATAATGTATTTTCCTGCCCTTGTGGAGTACTGGCTAAAAACCAGCTTTCAGGGCTTTTAATATTTATAGTTGACTTACTTCCCTCAAAATCATCAATATATGAAACGCCTTCTTTATCTAAGGCTCTTGAATGGCCCGGAATTAAATGCGCAAATTCGCCGTTTATTGTAATAATCGACATTTCTTTTGTCTCAATAAGAGGAATCATATCAATTAAACGGGTTAAAAAAGGTACTTCTTTTCGAAATGAACCGTTAAAACCCCAAATTGTATTTGAAATAGGTTCTTCACCAATATTTACTTTTTTGGTTATTGGTTTTTCAGTTAGGTTCATAATAGTAGCTCCTAAGTGCATATCGTCATTAAAACGATAATCTAAATGTGTTCCTACCAAAGACTTTGATTGCATGCTAAACAAAGAGTTGCTCTCAAGCGACACTTTTATAGGAACTCCTGAGGCAAGTAAGCCCTGGTCAAGTATTTTAACTCTTCCCAACATATAATCAACTGTATAATCCTGATTTTCAACCAGTGTTCTGCCGTTTGCGCTTACATTTACCGAACCCCTCGGAATATTAAACGCATTTAGTGATATTTCATTACTGGATGATGATTGATACTCTCCTTTTAAAATAAATTTATTTTTCTCTGCAATTTGCCTCGCTGTACTTTGTGTAGAATCGTATAATTCCTGGTAAACATATTTATCGGCAATATCATTATCGCCTATTTTACTCCTTAGGTCATTTCCAAATGGTTCAAGTTCAGGAAAGAAAATGCGGCCTTTTTTAGTATCAATAGTAGCATTTTCAATAAAGTCAAAAACATTGTCTCCTCTTTCTGTTCGGGCACCGGTACTGGTTAATTCATCCATTTTCATAACATGCAATAACCTGTCGTTTGCAATATTTCCTTCTTTTATTGCTGTTAGAGGTGTTCCTGTTTCATCATCATAATATAAAATATCTAACTTAAAATCAGCAGGTTTTATCTGATAACCACCAATGGCATACACATTTTTCATCATCAGGTCCCATGTATAAAACCGTGGCGACAAATTGGTCCCTTTAATTAATTTAACTACTAATGTTTTTGGTGCTTCAATACCGTCAGAAGATAATTCACCAACTTTATAAGTTTTTCCGTTTAAGGTATATTCATAAGCAACAGCTAATATTTCATCAGCATTTAAAGATTGATTTAGTGAAATATATCCCAAAGCACTATTAACTGAATATTCTGAACGATCTAACAGTCTCGCACTTTCAATTAATTCATAATCTTGTCCGCCCACAAAATTATCAACTGAAAATTGTGACAAATATTGATTAAGAGAATTAAAATCGCGAAGTGCATTAAAACCATCAGCTCCACCAATATAGCTTTCTAAAGTATTAATTGAATCGGTAGGATAATTTTTGACTATTCCGGGTGTTGGCATTACATTTGGATAAGAAAAGATATGATTCCCATTGTTTGTAACAGTTTCGGCAAGGTCTTGAAAAGCAATAACATTTCTTGATCTTTCAAAATCGCCGCGTTTGTTTGTAATCCAAACTTCAATACGTGTAATATTCACACCTGAACGAATTTGTGGGAGTTGACTAAGATTTAACTCATAATTATCTCTAAAATAATGGCTTAAGAAAAAATGACGATTGGCATCATAATCGTCGGCATAAAATTCAAAATCGTTTCGTTGTGCACCACCTTGTACTTCAATTACAGAAGTTTCTCCTTTTTGCTGTGAAAAAACAGAAGTTACAGATAGTTTGCCAAATTGAAGCTCGGTTAAAAACCCGAATAAAGTCTGACTTCCTGAAATAAGCGACCCGGTTAATGGCATTGAAACATTACCTGCCTCAATTTTTTGAATTATATCATCTTCTTTTCCTTCAAACTTTAAATTGGTTTTATTTTCAAATTCAAATGTTGCTTCGGTATCGTAGTTTATTCCTAACTGCAAATTGTCACCAATTTTACCGGTAACATTCATTTGTATTTTTTCTTTAAAGTCGAAGCTGGTATTTTTTTGCTGTCGTACCGATAAATTGGGATTTTCGCTTTTATTGGTAACAATTCCAAAAATTAATTCGGCCGAACCTTGTGGCTTAATATCAATTGTATTACTTCCAAAAATGCGGTCGAACACTTCACTTCCTACATATAGCTTTGGAATAAGCGAACCCTGATGTTCAAAATTTTCGCTTCTTACCCGCTGCCGCCAATAATTTTGCAGAGCATTATCAAAATCGTATTTCCGGTATTCCTCAAAATTCATGGTTCCTGTAGGGCGATAATTAAATTTACCGATTTTTTGAATAAATTCATATTCACCTGTTTCAGGATTATACTGAATTTCACTGTTGATATTAGATGGCTTTTTTAAAAAAAGTGGCGATTCATCTTCCTTTTCATAATAAGGAAACTCCGATTCGTCTTTAAAAGAATAAGGCAACTGTGTGCCCGTATCCACCTTAGTAGAATCATCAATTCCTGTTAAATGTTGAAGTGTTTTATGATTGAAAATAATATTTAATTTACTAATCTCATTTGCCGATGAAAAAGAGTAAATAGGAATTAGTATAAAAAACAAATTTGAAACTGTTTTATAAAGTAGCCGTTTAAAACCAAACGCACTAAATATAATTTGTTTTTTAAAAAAAGAAATATTATTAAAGTGTTGCGTCAATTTACTCTTAATTAGTTGTTTAGGATAATTAAAATTGTTTAAGCACTAATTTTATAAGTTCTTCAACAGTAATGCTGCTGTTTTCAATAAATTGTTTGTTTATTGCTTTTTCAACTGCATTCTTTGAAAACCCCAAAATTTCTAAAGCAGATAACGCTTCTTCTTTAATTCTATTGCTTTCCGAAACAAATATTTCAGTTGATTTATCAGGCTTTATCAGTTTATCTTTTAAATCAAGAATAATTCGCTGAGCTGTTTTTGCCCCAATTCCTTTCACACTTTTTAAAAGTATAACATCGCTGTGTAAAATAGCACTCCTTATTTCCTCAGCAGAAAGCGACGAAAGCATCATACGGGCAGTATTTGGGCCAACCCCGCTAACAGAAATTAACCTGCGGAAAACATCGCGCTCATTTTTATCATAAAAACCAAACAAAATCAATGCATCTTCACGGACAACCTGATGTAAAAATATTTTTGTTGACTCACTATTATTAAATTTTGAATAAGTATTTAATGAAATATTTACAAAATACCCAATTCCGTTTGCTTCAATTATAATGAAAGCCGGGTTCAGTTCAATTATTTTACCATTAATATATTCGTACATTTTTTATTGAATTAATTTAGAGTTAATTGTGAAGTGTGAAGTGTACTTTGAGTATGTTTTATTTTCTATATATAACAATAATTATGGTTTCTGATTTTTAATTCTAATTATTCTCTTTATCAACAACTTTCAGCATCAATTCTTTTAGTTGTATTTCAGAAATAGCAGATGGCGAATCAATCATCACATCTCTTCCTGAATTATTTTTAGGAAAAGCAATAACATCGCGAATACTTTCTACTCCTGCAAATAACGAAACAAGGCGGTCTAGTCCAAAAGCAATTCCACCATGAGGCGGAGCACCATATTTAAACGCATTCATTAAAAAGCCAAATTGTTTATTTGCTTCTTCTTCTGTAAAACCTAAATGTTTAAACATCTCTTTTTGCAACCCGGTATTGTAAATACGAAGAGAACCACCTCCTATTTCAACTCCGTTAATAACTAAATCGTATGCATTAGCCCTGACTTTTGCCGGTTCTTTTTCAATTAAGTGCATATCTTCAGTTTTAGGCATGGTAAAAGGATGATGCTTAGCGTGAAAACGTTGCGATTCTTCATTCCATTCAAGCAAAGGAAAATCAACTACCCACAAAGGAGCGAACACACCGGGTTTTCGTAAATTTAACCGTGTGCCCATTTCAAGCCGTAATTCGGCTAACGCATTTAAAGTAATATTTTTATCACCGGCTAATATTAACAACAAATCTCCTCTATCGGCACCGAGCAATTCAGCCCATTTTTCAAAATCTTCAGTGTTATAGAATTTATCTACCGACGATTTAAAACTTCCGTCTTCATTAAATTTCACATATACCAAACCTTTTGCCCCAATTTGCGGTTTTTGCACAAATTTGGTTAAAGCATCCAA
Source organism: Chlorobiota bacterium (assembly GCA_013152655.1). GTDB lineage: Bacteria > Bacteroidota > Bacteroidia > Bacteroidales > B39-G9 > JAADFW01. Next base: position 20,549 of record JAADFW010000085.1, on the reverse strand, counting down.
CTGTTTTCTTGAATATGAGGCGCATCCTTTTGCACAAATACCACCTACATATCTTACCTTATTAAACACCTGGAAATCTTTATTTTGCACAATTGTGGTAAGCTCTTTTATTTTCATGCCGAAACGTATGTCGGGCTTATCGTTTCCATAGCTGCTCATTGCCTCATCATACGATATTTTTGGAAACGCATCTTTCACGTCTATCGCTTTTGTTTTTTTCAAAAGGTCCTTTATTAATCCCTCAAAAGTTGATAAAATATCCTCCTGCTCAACAAATGACATTTCACAATCAATTTGTGTAAACTCAGGCTGTCTGTCGGCACGCAAATCTTCATCGCGAAAACATTTAACTATTTGATAATAACGGTCGAAGCCGGAAATCATTAAAAGTTGTTTAAAAACCTGTGGCGATTGTGGCAAAGCATAAAATTCGCCTGAATTCATTCTTGAAGGAACTACAAAATCGCGTGCTCCTTCGGGTGTTGACTTAATAAGAACCGGTGTTTCAACTTCAATAAAATTTTGTGAATCGAGATAATTTCTTACTTCTTTAACAATTTTATGCCTCAAAAGAAGATTTTCTTTTACCGGGTTTCTTCTTAAATCGAGATAACGGAATTTCATTCTTAATTCATCTCCGCCATCTGTTTCATCTTCAATAGTAAAAGGAGGTATTTCAGAATTATTTAAAACGGTTAGTTCCGAAACAATAATTTCAATATCGCCTGTAGGAATATTTGGGTTTTTATTGCTTCGCTCAATTATTTTTCCTTTTATTTTAATTACAAATTCGCGCCCCAGTTTATCGGCCTTTTGGCATAATTCAGCATTTTGGTTTTCATCAAACACCAACTGCGTAATTCCATAACGGTCGCGAAGGTCGATAAAAGTCATTCCCCCAAGTTTTCTTATTTTTTGAACCCAACCGCTTAATTCAACTTCTTTGTTTATATCTTTTATATTTAACTCTCCACAAGTATGCGTTCTGTACATATTATTATAATTTATTTACCTTAATTGGTTAAAGATTAACTTACAATACCCAAATGAAATTGACACATCGGGTTTATTTTTATAACTTGCGAAAGTAACAAACTGTAAGCAGTTATCAGTGAACTTCTTGCATTTTTTTTACGGTTTTAAAACTTACCCTGACACAAAACAAAATAAAATGCAGAAAAACAATTATTTAGAGGGATTTTGCAAAAAAAATCAACTCATTAAAAAACAATTAAAATATGGCTGATCTTTTTTCTGATGAATATTTTATGAAACAAGCTTTAATAGAAGCAAAAAAAGCTTTTGAGAAAGATGAAATTCCGGTTGGTGCTGTAATTGTTTTTAAAAATCGAATAGTTGCCAGGGCGCATAATCTTACAGAAACATTAAATGATGTTACCGCACATGCTGAAATGCAAGCTTATACAGCAGCAGCCAATACATTAGGTGGAAAATACTTAAATGAATGTACTTTGTATGTTACCCTTGAACCCTGTGTGATGTGTGCCGGAGCGTCTTACTGGACTCAAACAGGAAAAATAGTATATGGTGCAAAAGATGCAAAAAAAGGTTTTTCAACCTTTAAAAATCAAAGTATTTTACATCCTAAAACTGTTGTAGTTGGTAATATTTTAGAAGTTGAAAGTTTAGAACTTTTAAAAAGTTTTTTTAAGGGTAAAAGGTAGGTAGTTGAAATGATAACTATTCTGTTATTCTATTAATGCCATTCTTTAATTGTCCAGTTATTTTTCCCGGCAATTTTTCTTAATTTTTTACCCGGGTTAATACATATTGGATTGCCAACTTCTGCCAAAACAGGCAAATCAGCCATTGAATCGCCATAATAATAAACATCTGAAAGAGCAATATGTTTTAATGCACAATATTCTTTCAATCGCTCTAATTTCACTTTATCATAACAAAACCTGTCAATAATTTTACCGGTAAACAAATTGTTTATAATTTCCATTTCGGAACAAATTACATAATCAAATTTTAAATAATCAGCTATTGGATTGCAAATATTTGCGATAGAAGATGTTAATAAAACTATTTCAGCATTTTTTTCTTTATGAACTTTTATTTCAGAATATACATCCTGATGAATAGTTTTCTTAATGGCTTTTTCAAACACTTCAACTGAAAAAATATTTATCTCGCTTTCAGAAAAACCTGATAGCCATTTTCCCATTTTATTAATTATTTTAACCGGATTCATTAATTTAAAATGATACAGCACAGATAAATAATAGCCATATAGCAAGTTCCAAAGCTTCATGTATCCTGCCTTATATGCATGGTGAATTAGGGCTTCTCCACTGTTTGAGCTTATTATTGTCCTGTCAAGGTCAAAAAAAGCTATATAGTTGAAATGCTGTGACATAGAAATTAGCTAATTCTTAAAATAATGATTGCCGTATGGATTATAAATTGCATTTATAGCCTGTGGGGTTATTTTAATATGAAATTTAGAAGAATAATGCATTTCTCCATCAACATGAAAAGGGACTTCAACGGGAAAGTCCAAATTTATTTCATTTGTTTGGTAATAATTTACCTTTTTATCGTTAATGTGAGTTCCTTTTGGAACTTTTAGCAACAAATCAAATCTTTTAAAAAGCGACAATCTTTTAATCTGGCAAACATCAAACATTCCATCATTAGCTATGGCATTAGGCGTAAGAAAAAAGCTGCCGGCAAATCTGCGGCCAATAGAAACGGTATTAATAAAACACTCTGTTTCATATGACTGGCCATTGTTTACTACCCTCATTTTTTTCTCTCTATAAAAAAGAATAGTTTTAATAATATGCCATAAATATTTATCCTTTCCTCCTTTTTTTTCTTTGCCATCCTTTGTATAATTTTCTGAAGCTACTTGTGCATCAAATCCTAATCCCATTCCATTTACAAAATAAACTCCGTTACATGAGCCAACATCCATTAAAATAGTGCTTTTTTCAAAAAATATTTTCCAGTGTTCATCATCAAACCTATTTGGAAAACCTAAAATTTGAATAAAGTCATTTCCTGTTCCTGCCGGGACAATACCCATTGCAACATTTTTATTATTAACTAAAGCAGCGGATATTTCATTTAGCGTACCATCTCCTCCCACCCCAATTATATATTTAAAACCATTATTGGCATATTCTTTTGCCAATTCGGTTGCATGTCCTTTTCTTTCAGTAAAAACAGTGTTTGCATTCACATTATATTCCACAATTTTTTCTTCAATTTTTGCAGCATATTTTTTTGCAAAACCATTTCCTGCTACAGGATTTATTATGAAAATCCATTTGTCCTTGTCTTTTTGATTCATTGTTTACTAATTTAGAATACCGGCTAATTTAATTATTTGTAATTATAATCTATAATCTGTTTCAATAACTGACTTAACCAGTTCAATTATTTCCTTATCTGTTTTTTGAATTAATTCTTTATTGCTTAAAGCTTTATGGACTGTAATATCAATTTTAGCATTGAAATTTATATAAGATAAAACTTTGGGTTTTAAAGAATAGAAGCCATTAAGAGTAACAGGTAGAATATCATGTTTAGAGCTTCTTAAAAGATAAATAAACCCCCTGTGAAATGAGTTAATTTGCCCGGTTACAGTCCTTGTTCCTTCAGGAAATATACCAATTGTTTTTCCTTCTGCTTTTTCAGCTAAATTTTCAAGCATTTCTTTAGTATTACGAATAGTTACTTCTTTCATTGGTACGTAATCAATCATTTTTAATATTTTCCCAAATAATGGAATCTTTAATAAACGCTCTCTTCCAAACCATGATATTTCAGGAAAAGCCGTCATGATTGCCGGTATGTCAAACAAACTGGCATGATTTGCTACTACAATATATTTTTTGCCTTTATCTACATTTTCAGCACCATTTATCCGAAGATTTTTACCTATGATAATAAAAACAGATTTTGCCCAAAAATTAATAATTAACCTAACTGTTTTTTTCAATTTTAGAGATGTCAATAGTAATAATAACAAGACATTTAAAGCTGTAAAAAAATGTAATAACCCAAATACAGGAATGGATACTAAAGTATATATTTTTGAGTTTTGCATCTAATATTTATAGACTTTATAAAATTTCAAGCATAAGTCAAATTGCTTTAATAGTAAAAATCTATTGATAACATTTTTTTTAAAAGCCGAAATATAGTAATTTTTTAATTTGAAAATATAATTTCAGGATGCTCATACTTGTGCCCGTTTTTTATTTACCGAGATCTTTTTAATAGTAGTATAAATATGATTTCCTGAATAATATAAAACCGGGCCGGTTAATAAACCTGCTATTGAATCAATCAAGTAATGGGCTCTTATATAAACAGTTGAAAGAAAGATAAGAATCAATACCGGTAGAAAGTACCAGAATAATTTTTTAGCATTATAAAAAGAATAGCATAAAACAACAACAGCAGTACCAACATGTGAACTCGGAAATGCTGCAGCAGGCCTTTCTCCTAAATCCTGTATTAATCTCATTATTTTCCCAAATATACCATACACAGGTATTTCTGAATATTCATGCTGAAAATAAAATTGGGGGCCACCTGCCGGGAAAAAGATGAAAATTAAATAA
>JAADFW010000085.1:0-15930 GCA_013152655.1 Chlorobiota bacterium | reverse complement strand
CATTATAATAAAAATAATTCGATTGAAATTAATTTTATTCCTAAAATATTCATAAAAAACAATAACAATTATAAACCAATAAAACGAAAAATATGCAAAGAACATGATTTCATTAAAAATTTCAGATGGCATTAACCGGTAAAACAAAATACTTGGTTGCGAATGAAAAAGAGTAAATTCTAAACCCGCTAAAACATGATCAAAGCCGGAAAAAATATAGTTGTCTATTTTGTCCACTTCAGGATAAAAATATAGCAGGCTGATCAGGGGATAAAAATGGCGTATATAATCTAATAATTTATTTGGCCTGACAGAATAAATATTGCTTATTGCCACAATAAAAATTACAAGAAATATACGAACTGACAGAAGGATGCTTAATTGCTCAATATTTCTTTCAAATAATAAAATTAATATGGTTGTTATTGCAATATAAAGCAGAATAACCCAATCAACAGGCAATAGTTTAGCAAAATATTTCTTCATAATTACAAAGCCTGATATAATAAAAATTAAACTCCCGTAAATTCATTACCTCAACGGTTTGAATATGATGCGTGCCACAGTTTGAAACAATAATTTTTCAAGTTACGATAAACTTTATTTTGTGTACTAACTTTCATACTTACAACTAATTGCGGCATGCACTTTATTTTTTGTTATGTGGGGTTATTCTTTAATTCTATTTTTTAAATCCATTTGTTCGTGTAAAATTCTTATTATCAAAATTTCCTTTTCACTTTCAATTCTATAAAAAATGATGTGACGCCCTATTTTATGACCAAACAGTCTGATTAATACATCTTCATAGTTTTTACCTATATTTGGTTTGTCTGCAATTATCTTACAATTGTCAAGTAACATTTGATAATACTTGTCTGCTTGTCTTTCTGACCAGTTATCGAAAGTGTAATTCCAAATATCAGATAAATCTTTTACAGCTTTGTTAGTTAGAATATATTTAGCCATTCAATTCTCTTTTTGCTTTTAATTCTTTCAAGTGTAATTTTGAATTAAAATCGTAAGCAATTCCACTTTCAACACCCTCTTGAATTGCATTTTTTAAAGCAATAACCTTATTTTCTTCTTCTTCCAATAATCTCAATCCTGCTCGAATAACTTCACTGACATTTTTATATCGACCAGCATATAATCGACTTTGAACAAACTCATCGAAGTAACTTCCTAATGATATTGATGTATTCTTACTCATTTTTTTACTTTTTAATTTCACACAAAGATACCAATTATTGGTACAATCATCAAGTTTTTCTCGTTTTTTCTAATCCCACATAACTCTTTCAAATATTCACTTTCTTCCTTCCAATTCCCACTTTTTCCAAATCATCCCAAAACTTAGGATATGATTTTTTTACAACTTCCGGATTTTTTATAATTACATTATTATGTATTAATGAAACCGGTGCAAAAGCCATAGCTATACGGTGGTCGTTATAGGTTTCAATAATAATTCTGTGTTTGTTTATTTTTTCAGGATAATGATTACACTCCAGCGTACCGTTTTCTATTTCATTAACCGCAATTCCAAATTTTTGCAATTCATTTTGTAAAGCTTCAATCCTGTTACATTCCTTAATTTTAAGATTTTTTAATCCGGTAAATTTAAACGGAATTTGCTTAATAGCTGCCGTAACTACTAAAGCAAGTGAAATATCAGGATATTTTTCCAGATTGTAATTAATTTTTGCATTATCAAACCCTGTTTTTATTAATCGTATTCCTTTTTGCGAAAAAGAAGTTTTAACACCAAGTGCTTTATAAATTTCTGATAGAACAGCATCACCTTGTAGGCTGTTTTTTATTAATCCGGGTAATTTGATATTTGCATTTTCAGCCAAAGCAGCAATTTCGTACCAGTAAGAAGCTGCACTCCAGTCGGGTTCAATTTTAATATTTTTGGGTTCATAATTTTGATGCTCAACATATATTGAGTTATTCTTAACAATTGAATGAATACCAAAATAACTCATTAACCGCAATGTCATGTCAACATAAGGCTGCGAAATTAATTCTCCTTTTATATTTATTTTTAAGCCGTTTAAAAGCGTTGGTGCAATAAGCAATAAAGCTGTAATATACTGACTGCTAACACCTCCATCAACTGCCACTTCCGCTTTATTTAAATTCATCCCTGTAATTTTTAAAGGCGGAAATCCCTTCTTATTTAAATACTTGATGTCGGCACCTATGCTCTTTAAAGCATCAACTAAAGGAGCAATTGGCCGTTCCTGCATTCTTGCTGAACCGGTTAATATCCATTTGCCAACAATTTTTGAAAGAAAAGCGGTTAAAAAACGCATGGCTGTTCCTGCATCTCCAACATTAAATTCTGAGTCGTTCGATTGTAAAATCTCATCAAGCACTTTGGTATCTTCACTTTCTGAAAGATTTATTATTTTAAACCATCCATAATTCAATGCCCTTATAATAAGCACCCGGTTACTTATACTTTTTGAAGCCGGCAGAACAATAGTTTCGCTAATATGCTTACTAATTGCTGTTAACTTAATATACGACATACTTATAAACTTATATAAAAATTAAGGGCTTCTTTAATTTTTTCAGAACTGCAATTTTGATTTATCTGCACTTCTTCATTCTCATCAATTAATGTGAAATTAATTTCGCTACCCCTGTTTTTTTTATCTTGCTGCATAGCTGATAAAATTATTTCAAAATCAACGGAAGTTATAGCAAGCTTACCGTAAAAAGGCAATATATATTCAATTAATTCGTCTAATTTTTTCTTCTCATAATTGAGGCAAACAGTTGAAAGGTATATCTCGCAAATTAGTCCTGCTGCTACTGCATGTCCGTGTAATAAGTACGCATTTCTTTCTGCATATAAAGCTTCAAAAGCATGGCCAAAAGTATGGCCAAAATTCAAAACTTTTCTTATGTTTTTCTCTTCCGGGTCGGCACTTACAAAATGAGCTTTTATTTCAATTGACTTTTGTATTACATTATTCAACTTAACTAAATCAAATTGCAACGGGTTTATTTCAAACAGTTCTTTCTGACTTAAATTATTGCTTATATACCTGTATTTTATTATTTCGGCAAAACCTGATAAAATATTTTCTGTATTCAAAGTTTTTAAAAATCCGGGAAATATTAAGACCTCTTTGGGTTGGTTTATTACGCCAACCTGATTTTTAAAATTGTTAAAATTAATTCCGTTTTTGCCGCCAATTGCTGCATCAATTTGCCCCATTAAAGTTGTTGGAATATTTATAAAAATCATCCCTCTCTTAAAAGCAGATGCTGCAAAACCGCCAATATCAGAAATAATGCCTCCACCCAAATTTATGAATAATGAGTTTTTAGAAGCTTCGTTTTGTAAAAGTGTTTCCCAAATTCCGGTAACTGTATTTATATTCTTATTTTTTTCTCCTTCTTTAATGCAAATTTCAGTAATATTAAAATCATTTAAATAAGGCTTAACAACCGGATAACAATACGTTTGTGTATTTTCATCCATTAATATAAATATTTTCTCGTTTTTATATTGCCTGATTATTTCTTGAAAAAAGGGTTTAAGACGATCAACCATTTTTACCGAAGACTGTATAAATTCACTTTGCATATTCTGCTATATATTTTACCTTTGAAGCCACTAAAAAAAATTTTTGTAAAGATAAATTTAATATTTGTTAAGCAATAATTTATTAATAATTCAACTGTTCCGCGTTAGATGAATACTTTCGAAAATACTGAAATTGCATTTAAGTATAAAAGTAATTTTGAATTAAAAAAAGCTTACTATCTGTTTAAAACCATTTCAATGCCGTGGTTAGTAAAACTAAGCAATTCATTATTAAATTTTGCACTAAAAATAAATCTGCCTGTAAAATGGATTATTAAACCAACGGTTTACAGCCATTTTGTTGGCGGCGAAAGTCTTCAAAAATGCGACAGAATAGTAAAATTGCTCGGGAGATACAATGTTAAGTCAATTCTTGATTATTCAGTTGAGGGAAAAGAAGAAGATGAAGATATTGAAATGGCTTTACAGGAAACACTTGCATCTATTAAGAATGCAGGAACAAATAATAATATTCCTTTTGCTGTTTTTAAGCCTACAGCATTTGCCAAAAGTTATATATTAGAAAAAGCAAGCTCTGAAGAATCGTTGAATGAAAATGACAAAATTGAATTCCAAAAATTCAGGGAACGCGTAAATGAGTTGTGTAAAACAGCTCACAAGAATAATATCCCAATTTTAATTGATGCCGAAGACCATTGCTACCAACTTGCTATTGATAAAGTTGTTACTGAAATGTTGGAAAAATATAACAAGGAAAAACCCATTGTATTCATTACTTTGCAAATGTATAGAAAAGACCGGATTGCATTTTTGAAAGATGCTTTAAAACGGGCTGAAAATAAAAATTATTTTCTTGGTACTAAATACGTACGTGGTGCCTATATGGAAAAAGAAAGAGAAAGAGCTGCAAAAATGGGTTATCCTGACCCTATCCAGCCCGATAAAGAAAGTACCGACCGCGATTATAATGCCGCTTTAAAATTTACAGTAGAGCATATTGATAAAATGGCACTTTTTAACGGTTCGCATAATGAAGAAAGCAATGAATATTTAACACATTTAATGGAAAAGTATAATTTAGCTAAAAATGATGAAAGAATTTGGTTTGCACAACTTTACGGAATGAGCGACCACATTTCATTTAACTTGGCAAAAGAAGGTTACAATGTTGCCAAATATGTACCCTATGGGCCACTTAAGTATGTAATGCCCTATCTTATGAGGCGTGCTGAAGAAAACACATCAGTGGCAGGACAAACAAGCCGCGAATTAAGCTTACTTACTAAAGAAATAAAAAGACGTAAAAATAAAGCCTAAAACAAATATGAAAATTGAAAATAAAAAAACTGCTTCATTAATCAGATTGATTTATTTGTTTGTGCCTATTTTTTTTACTGCCTTAATAGCACTTACTTTTCTGTTTAAGCCAACCTTAAACTACATTTTGTTCACTGTTTTATTGGTAATTTTAATTCTGTTTATTTTAATTTCAAATAAAATTAAGCTTTACTATATAATGTTAAGTGATGAAGCAAAAAAAATTACACTTAATTATTTAACATTGAGCCCTGTTGAAAATAAAAAAAGGTCAATTTCCATTCCGCAAAAAGATTTTATAAAATATAAGTTAAATACAAGTTTTTATGGTTTTAAAAAAACTATAATCTTATATAGAAAAACACCTAAAGGAACAGCAAAATATCCTCCGGTTAGCATTTCTTCACTTAATAAAAAAGAATTATTAGCTGTTGAACGGTTACTAAAAAAACAGATGATTTTAAACTCAAAACATTAATAAAAGCAATATTAAAATTAAAAAAAATACTATAATTGCAGGCTTAAAATATAAATGCGAATAGTCTGTAAACACAACCCTGTTTATCTTGAAAAATACAAAAAATATATTGGTTATTCTTGTGTTAATATTTATACAAAGCAATGGATTAGGCCAAGACCATTATATTTCAGATAAGATTGAATATAATAACAACTTATTATCATTTTTCAGTTCAATTTATAATTACAATTTTGCTGATGCTAAAACAAAAGCCGATAATTATTCTTCAATTAACCTGGTTGAAAAAGATTTGATTAATGCAAATTATTACTGGTGGTTAATTATTTCGGGCGAAAATAGTGAGCAAAACCAAGCCAAATGTAATACATATTTAAATAATGTTTTAGATAAACTAAGCTTAATTAAAACTACAAATCTTACAGAAAATGAAGTTTTTAGCTATATATATATATACTCATATAAAGCACGGCTTGAAATATTTAATAATAAAAATATAAAAGCTTTAATGCATTTATATAATGCAATAGATTATATACAAATTGCTTTAGATAATTATTCCAAAAATGACAGATATAAACTTATTGCCGGTTTATACAATTATTTTGTTGCATATGTTATTGAAAAATACCCTATTTTTTACCCCTATTTTTTCTTAATGCCTAAAGGAGATAAAATGCTTGGAATAAAACTGTTAGAACAATGCAGCGGTTCATCCGATATTTTGGTTAAAACCGAATCACTTTATTTTTTAATGAAAATAAATTTAGAATTTGAAAATAATTACAGTCTGGCAAATAATTACTGTGCAAAATTAACAAACTTATACCATAATAACCTGATATATAATTATTACTATTTTAAATCGTTTATTCAACTGAACGAAAAAGAAAATGCATTAGGGCAGTTTGTTTCATTGCAGGAAATTGCATCAGTAAATAATCAACTAAGTAAAAATCAGAAAAAACATCTTGTTGAAGTAGCAAAATTTGATTTAAAAAAACACGGATATTAAAATAAAATTTTGAGGCAAACAAACCAATTTTGAAAGAAGAAAATCTAAAATATAAATTAGCCTTAAGCTTTATTAATGGGGTTGGAATTCATAATGCTAAAAACCTGATTGCCTATATTGGAAGTGTTGAAGGTATTTTTAAAGAAAAAAAAGGAAATCTTTTAAAAATACAAGGCATTGGTAAAATTACGGCTGAAAATATAATTGATAAAAGCTCTCTTATAAAAGCTGAAAAAGAAATTGAATTCATTAAAAAACATAAAATAAAAACATATTTTTATTTAGATAATGATTATCCCTTTAAGCTAAAACAATGCAGCGATGCGCCAATATTGATATATCAAATAGGAGAAGTTGGCCTGAATAATTCAAAAATTCTAAGTATTGTTGGTACACGCAAGGCAACACCTTATGGTAAAGATATTTGCGACAACTTAATTGCCGGCTTAAGCGAAAGAGGACATAATCCAATTATTGTTAGTGGACTGGCATACGGAATTGATTCACATGCTCATAAATCAGCCATAAAAAATAATTTAAAAACAGTGGCAGTATTAGCCCATGGATTAAATACAATTTATCCTTCTACAAATAGAACGCTCGCAAAATCCATAAGCCGGAATGGAGCCTTAATTACTGAATTTCCAGCTGAACAGAAAGCTGAAAAAGCTAACTTTGTTAAGCGAAACCGTATTATTGCCGGATTAGCTGATGCAACTATTGTAATTGAATCGGGAAGTAAAGGAGGAGCTTTAATTACTGCTGATATAGCAAATTCATACAACCGGGATGTTTTTGCTGTACCCGGAAAAATAACCGATAAATATTCTGAAGGATGCAATAAATTAATAAAAATTAACAAAGCAGCACTTATTGAAAAAGTAGAAGATATTGAATACCTTTTAGGCTGGGATATTAAAAAAGAAAAAAACAAGGTAATTCAAAAAAAATTGTTCAATAATTTAAACGATACTGAAACTGAATTCTTAAATATAATTGAAAAACACCATGAAATTGATATTGATCAAATTAGTATTCTTACAAAAAAACCAATGAGTGTTGTATCCTCTACCCTGCTTAATTTAGAATTTGCCGGCTTCATCAAATGCCTTCCCGGCAAAATATACAAAAGTACAATTATGTAATTATATTCTATTAATAATAGGCAATGTTTTTAAACATATTTTTATTGTTTATATGGCATTGATTTTCAGAGCAATATAATTTGCTTTCAGTTTTATTTTTTAAAAAAAAGTGGTAAGTTTGCTCCACTTTTTATAATCTAATTTATTATTAACTTATAAATAACAAAAAAAATGAATCCAAAAGTTGAACAATTTATGGCTCAGGTCATCGCTAAAAATCCGGGCGAATCTGAATTTCATCAAGCTGTACAGGAAGTAGTAGAATCTATTATTCCTTTTGTTGAAGAAAATCCAAAGTACAAACATGCTAAGGTTCTTGAACGTTTAGCTGAACCTGAAAGAGTATTTTTATTCCGTGTTCCATGGATTGATGATAAAGGCGACCTTCAAATCAATAAAGGATACAGAATTGAAATGAATAGCGCTATCGGGCCTTACAAAGGCGGTTTACGTTTTCATCCAACAGTTAATTTAGGTGTTTTGAAATTCTTAGCTTACGAACAAGTTTTCAAAAACAGTTTAACTACACTTCCAATGGGTGGCGGTAAAGGTGGTTCAGACTTTGACCCAAAAGGAAAAAGCGATAATGAAGTAATGCGTTTCTGTCAAAGTTTCATGACTGAATTAAGTAAATATATTGGCCCTAACACTGACGTGCCTGCTGGTGATATTGGAGTTGGAGGACGTGAAATTGGTTTCTTGTTCGGACAATACAAAAGAATTAGAAATGAGTTTACAGGAGTTTTAACCGGAAAAGGAATTGAATGGGGTGGTTCTTTAATCAGGCCTGAAGCAACAGGTTATGGTGCTGTTTATTTTGCTAACGAAATGCTTAAAACTAAAAACGATAGCTTTAAAGGAAAAATAGTTTGTATTTCAGGTTCAGGAAATGTTGCACAATATGCTACTGAAAAAGCTACTGAATTAGGAGGAAAAGTAGTAACTCTTTCTGATTCATCAGGATATATTTACGATCCGGATGGAATTAATACCGATAAGTTAGCTTTTGTTCTTGAACTTAAAAATGTAAAAAGAGGAAGAATTAAAGAATATGCTGAAAAGTATGGTTGTGAATATCATGAAGGTAAACGTCCGTGGGGTGTTAAATGTGATATTGCATTGCCATGTGCAACTCAAAACGAAGTAAACGAAGATGAAGCAAAAACTTTGATTAGTAATGGTTGCTTTGTTGTTTCAGAAGGTGCAAATATGCCTTCAACTCCGGGAGCTATTGATGTTTATTTGAAAAACAAAATTCTTTATGGCCCTGGTAAAGCTGCTAATGCAGGTGGTGTTGCCGTTTCAGGCCTTGAAATGTCTCAAAACTCACTTCGTTTATCATGGACAAGAGAAGAAGTTGATGAAAAACTACACAATATTATGAAGAGCATCCATAAAACTTGTGTTACATACGGAACCGAAAATGACGGATTTATAAATTACGTTAAAGGAGCAAATATTGGCGGATTTGTTAAAGTAGCTAACGCTATGATGGCTCAAGGATATGTTTAATAATTTATTCCTATCAGAATTTAAAAGGGGCTTTTGCCCCTTTTTTTATTAGCTTAATGATTACTATTTTTGTTGCCGTTATAAATTTAAAAGTGTCAGCAAGAAATTCCCTGTTTTTAAGTCTTCGATAAGAAAACGTTAAAAACAAGGCTTTCAAGATATAGAAAATCAAGAAGTTACAATGTGGCTTCTGTAACATTATTAAAGAAAAACCAACAAAAATAACCAATCGGGGTGGCTGTTTTCAATACAAGAGTAACTCGGTGTTGAGCTTTTACTTGCGAAGGCTAATCAAGTTTATTAATGCATATATTCTAATTTTCAATACAATATAACTTATGCTAATTGATACACATTCTCACATTTATTTAAACGAGTTTGATGATGATAGAACAGAAGTAATTAAAAGAGCTATACAAAATAATATTCGCACTATACTGCTTCCCAATATTGATAAAAATTCAATAAATCCAATGATGCAGTTGGCAAATACTTATCCAAAAATTTGCTTGCCTATGATGGGTATGCATCCTACTTCGGTTAATGAAAATTTCAAAAAAGAACTTGTGCTTATAGAAGAATGGCTCACAAAAGAAAAATTCTACGGTATTGGCGAAACCGGTATAGACCTTTATTGGGATAAAAAATATACTGCTGAACAAATTAAATCTTTTTCAATTCAAATTGGTTGGGCTAAAAAATATAATCTTCCTATAGTAATTCATGTAAGAGAATCTTTTAATGAAGTTTTTAATATATTAGATAACCTAAACGATGAAAAATTAAACGGAGTATTTCACTGTTTTACAGGAACTTTACAACAAGCTGAAAAAATAATTTCATATGGTTTTAAAATAGGAATAGGTGGAGTTTTAACCTTCAAAAATTCGAAATTAGACGAAACTGTTAAAAATATTGACTTAAAACACATCATCCTTGAAACCGATTCACCATACCTAACACCTGCACCAAATCGTGGAAAACGAAACGAAAGCTCATTTATGATTTATACCGCTCAAAAATTAGCCGAAGTAAAAAATGAAACCTTAGAAAAAGTTACTGAAATAACAACAGAAAATGCCATAAATTTATTCAAATTAACATAATAAATGCAAGAAAAGAAAAACGCCATATTGATTATTTATACCGGTGGAACCATTGGAATGATTAAGGATCAGAAAAGTGGTTCATTAAGGCCTTTCGATTTTAATCATATTGTTGAACAGGTCCCCGAATTAAGAAATTTCAATCTGAAAATTGATACTTTAACCTTTCAACCCATAGTAGATTCATCTAATATAAATCCTCAAATATGGATAAAATTGGCTAAAACACTAAAAGAAAAGTATGACCTTTACGACGGTTTTGTTGTTTTACACGGCACAGATACTATGGCCTTTTCAGCTTCGGCATTAAGTTTTTTATTAAGAAACCAGACCAAGCCTGTTATTTTTACCGGGTCGCAACTACCAATAGGAACACTACGAACCGACGGAAAAGAAAATTTAATAACTGCCATTGAAATAGCATCTGCAAAAAAAAATAATCAGGCATTAGTACCTGAAGTATGCATTTATTTTGAAAATAAACTTTTCAGAGGCAACCGGACAAGTAAACGTAATGCAGAATATTTTGATGCTTTCCGTTCTTCTAACTATCCGCCTCTGGCAAATGTCGGAATACATATTAAATATAATTATCCCTTTATTCATTACCCTACTCATGAAGGAAAATTAAAAATTCAAACTCGTTTAGATTGTAACATAGCTATTTTAAAGATTTTTCCGGGAATAAATAAAAATGTCGTTCAATCAATTATTCAAATAAAAAACTTAAAAGGAATTATTCTTGAAACTTTTGGAGCAGGAAATGCACCAACCGAAAAATGGTTCATTGATGAAATTAAAAATGCTATTAAAAAAAAAATAATTGTATTAAACATTACACAATGTGCAGCAGGCAGAGTTGATATGGGCAGATATGAAACCAGCATTGAACTACTAAATATTGGTGTAGTTAGCGGTTATGATATGACAACCGAAGCAGCAGTGACAAAATTAATGTTTTTACTAGGCCAAAATATCAGCATTCAATCTACCAAATTAAAACTTCAGCAATCAATAAGTGGTGAAATTACTGTATAACAAATGAAATTTTGTGTCAATTATTTTTTATTGTATTTTGGCATACTTTTAAAAAGGAGAAGTGGCCGAGTGGTCGAAGGCGCACGCTTGGAAAGCGTGTATTCCGTGTGGAACGGAATCGGGGGTTCGAATCCCTTCTTCTCCGCAATTAATTATAGTAGTAATCTAAATTTTACAAAATCGTGCAATAGATAGTAACAAATAATTGTTTTGGACAATTATTTTTTGTTAAATTTGTAGCTTTCAATAATTTTAAATAATAATATAACGTTTATTTTTCACCTAAAGATCAAATTATGAAAAAACTATTAGCAATTTTAGCTGTTTTTGGGATGTTTACTTATGGAGCATCAAACCACGTAATTGCTCAGGAAGAGAATGTGGACACAACAACTATTATGAGTGAAGATACTTCTGCAGTAGCTGAAGGAACTGATTCAACTATGGTTAATCAAGACACTACCACTATTGAGCAAGCTGTTGAAAACGAAACTGTAGTACCAAAGAAAAAAGGAATGCATCAGGTATTAAAAGAAAAATTTATTGAAGGTGGTGCAGGTTTTATGGCAGTTGTACTTTTAACTTTAATTTTTGGTTTAGCTTTAGCTATTGAAAGAATAGTATATCTTAATTTAGCCAGTACAAATACTGATAAATTATTAAAAGAAGTTGAAGAAGCATTAAACTCAGGAGGTGTTGATGCAGCTAAAGAAGTTTGTAGAAATACCAGAGGCCCTGTTGCAAGTATTTTTTACCAGGGACTTGACCGTGCAAATGAAGGAATTGACGTAGCTGAAAAATCAGTAATCTCATACGGTAGTGTTCAAATGGGATTATTAGAAAAAGGCTTGTCGTGGATTTCACTATTTATTGCTTTAGCTCCTATGTTAGGATTTATGGGAACAGTAATTGGTATGATCCAGGCATTTGATGCCATTAAAGCAGCAGGAGATATTTCTCCATCGTTAGTTGCAAGTGGTATTTCTGTTGCCTTAATTACAACAGTATTCGGATTAATTGTTGCAATGATACTTCAGGTATTTTATAATTATATTGTTGCAAAAATTGATAGTATTGTAAATAATATGGAAGATTCATCAATTTCTTTAATTGACTTGTTGACTAAATTTAACATGAAAAAATAAATATTATGAATAGTAATATATCAAAGTATATTTCAATTGGTTCTTATTCTATAATGGGTATTTCAGCTTTATTAGCTATACTTTTTTATGCAGGTGTTATTGGTGTAGATCCATTTCTAATTTGGGCTTATATTCTATTTTCTGTTGCTATTGTTGTTACAATAGTATTTTCTTTTGTACAAATATTCAGTAGTACAAAATCAGCTAAACGAGGACTAATGGGTATTGGAATTTTAATTGTTCTTGTATTTATTTCATGGTTAATAGCATCACCTGAAATTCCGCAGTTTATTGGAGTTGATGATTTCAATTTAACACCAGCTGTATCGCGTAATGTAGGAACAGGATTAATTGTAACATACATATTAGCAGTTGTTGCAATTGGCAGTATGTTATATTCTGAATTAAAAAACATAATAAAATAGTAATTTTTGTTTCGTTTTACTCGTTTTGAGTAAAACGAAACTTTTTTAACTTTAAAAAAACATAAAGAACATGGCTAAAAGAAAACCACCGGAAATAAATTCGAGTTCCATGGCTGATATTGCTTTTATGTTGCTCATATTTTTTCTGGTTGCAACTACAATGGATATTGATTCCGGTATTTCAAGAAAATTGCCTCCTTTGCCGGAAGATCAGCAAGAGAATAACGATAAAATTAAGGAAAGAAATGTTTTTGTTGTTCTTATAAATAAAAACAATCAACTTCTTGTTGAAAATGAACCTACAAATATTAAGTTTTTAAAAGATAAGGCAAAAGAGTTTATTGCTAATCCAAGAAATCTGGATAATTTACCGGAAAAAAAAGAAACGGTTGTTCCTTTTTTTGGTAAATATATGGTTTCAAAAGGAATTATTTCTTTACAAAATGACCGGGGAACAGCGTATGGTACTTACATTGAAGTACAAAATGCCTTAGCAAAGGCCTACAATGAACTTAGGGATGACTTAGCTCTTTCAAAATTTGGCAAGAAATTTAAAGACCTTACAACCGATAAAAGAAAAGCTGTACAGAAAATATATCCACAAAGAATATCAGAAGCTGAACCTAAAAATATAGGAGGATAATAATTATGTCGAAATTTAAGCGAAAAGGTAAAGGCGATATGCCAGCAATATCAACGGCTTCATTACCGGATATTGTATTTATGCTTTTATTCTTTTTTATGGTTACAACTGTAATGCGAGACTCCACTTTAAAAATAATTGTTCATGTTCCCGAAGCAACCGAAGTTAAAAAACTGGAACGTAAGTCGTTAGTGAGCTTTATCTATGTAGGTTCTCCAAAGGAAAATTTAGTTCCAATTTATGGAACTGAACCCAGAATTCAGTTAAACGACAAATTTGCTAAAGTATCTGATATACAAGATTATATATCTGCTGAACGAGATGCCAGAGATGAAAAAGAAATTCCTTTTATGACTACTTCGCTAAAGGTTGACGAGTACACAAAAATGGGCATTATTACCGATATAAAGCAAGAATTAAGGAAGTGTAATGCTTTAAAAATCAATTATTCTACGCGTAAAGGTGAAAAAACTAATAATTAAATAGTTTATTTTATATTAAAAAAAAGAGCACTTAAAAGTGCTCTTTTTTTTTGCTCTAAAATGAAAGATTACATCGCCCGCTTTATTGGCTTTGCCGGGCACTTCGTGGTTCTTACAAGAACAAAGTGAATTGAATTAGATTGTGTGATGGATAGCGGGGAGCACGAAAACCGAAGGGAGCTCACGCAAGTAAATCCCGATTTAATTATAGTTCATTTAAATTAAGAAAAAAGCTAAACAGTACATCATTAAAATGCTCTATTTCCAAATTGGATAATAAAATCACACTTGTATCTTGAATTTGTGCATAAATATGAAAATTGTTTTTTAAATATTCATTCTGTAAATTTGTGTAAAAGAGTGGCTTTGGATAAAATAAAATTTCAATACTCTGGATTCTACATAAACTGCAAAAGGGGATATTGAAAATTAAAAGCAAATGTTATTAGCATTTATTAATTATTTTACTGAAAACTAATGTTTTATAATGAGCGCACAACCAAGATTGCAAAAAATATTGGAAATTCTTATGATGCTAAATTGTAAATATGGAAGAAGCATAGAAGAACTATCAGCAAATACAAATTCATCGATAAGGTCGGTTTACAGATATATTGAAACCATTGAAGATGCCGGCTTTGTACTTGAAAAAACAGAACGCGGAAAAAGAGTTAACATTGAGGAAACCCAAAACAAAGAAATTTTTGACTTGCTGCACTTTTCCGAAGAAGAAGCCCACATTCTCTCAAAAGCCATTCACTCTATTGACGATACCAACCTTATTAAAAGCAATCTGGTAAAAAAACTATATTCCTTATACGATTTTAAAAGAGTTGCCAATACCATTGTAAAACGGCAAAATTCAGTCAACGTTCATAAATTAATAGATGCCATTGAACAAAAAAAGCAGGTTGTGCTGGAATCTTATCGTTCGTCAAACTCCGATACTGTAAACAACCGCCTTGTTGAAGCATTTAGTTTTACACAAGGCTATATTGCAATATGGTGTTACGATATTGAGAGCAAAACAAACAAAACATTTAAAACAGCAAGAATAAAAAATGTAAAAATACTGGATACAAAATGGCAGTTTGCCGGAAAACATAAAAAGACACCCTTAGATATTTTTAGGATTGCACTAACCGGAAAACCGGAAACTGCAAAAGTTAAACTAAGCCAAAGGGCAAAAAGTTTGCTTATTGAAGAATATCCGCTTGCCGAAAAGGATATTATGCAAAATAAAAACAACAACTATATACTTGAAACTAAAATAAGCAACTATAACGGCATTGGCCGATTTGTTATAGGGCTGCTTGACGAAACAGAAATCATTTCACCAATCGGTTTTAAGCTGTTTGTAAAACAAAAAATTGAAGAAAACTTAAAGAAAAAATACACTTTGTCAGAGGATGGCAAAAGCATAGATTAATATTGTAAGATAAATTACAAAAAAGGCTGATTTATAATGAGATTCAAAATAGAATTAGAGCTTTTAAGGCAAAATAGTGATAATTTATTACCGCTTAATTATCAGTATGAACTCTCGTCATGGATATATAAGGTATTAAATTATGGAAATCCTGAATTTGCAAAATGGCTGCATAGTCAAGGATATGGTAATAATGCGAAACATTTTAAGTTATTTACTTTCTCAAACCTGTTGATTGAAAAATATAAAATACATGCCGACCGCTTAAAAATATTAAGCCCCAAAGTAACACTTTATATCTCGTTTTACCCTTTAGAAGCTATAACTCCTTTTGTTACAGGATTATTTAATAATCAAACAGTTAGCATTGGCGATAAAATAAGCAAGGTTAGCTTTATGGTAAGAAGTATTGAAAAAAATGCAGAACCAGTTTTTACTAATGGAATGAGTTTCAGATGCCTCTCTCCAATAATTGTAAGTTATAAAAGTACAGATAAGAAATATGCTGATTACATGTACCCGAAAGGAGAAAATTTTATTGAACTTTTCAGAAATAACCTTATACAAAAATTCAATGTTTTTTATAAAGAAGAAATTGAAACTAATAAAATTGACTTTAATATGGAA
>JAADFW010000084.1 GCA_013152655.1 Chlorobiota bacterium | reverse complement strand
ATAATAAAACAAGAGCAAAGCCATTTCGATGGACATACACAGGTGAACCGCTAACAATTAGTTAACCTATTAAGTAATTAGCACACTAGTGAAGAATGGATGATTTTTAATTTTAAATATGATCAAAAAATAGATGATGAATTAGAAGAATCAGCTAGAGTATACAGGTTACGGGAAAACATCGATTATTAAATATCAATATTCAAATCCTAATGAATGATAAAGTCCATACAAACAAAAGGGTTATAAATTTTTTAATTGATATCATTGCAATTAGTGTCTTAGCTTTTTTAGCCCCAACTACCGCAAGTCTGCGACTTGTGGTAAACAATAAACCGGAAAAACCAGGCAATATTCCGGGCTTTCATTATTTCTTTTAGCTTTGAATACAATTGTAAAGCAATATTTAAATGAGCCGTAATTATAAATTTCATGATCAAGAAAAGCCTTATTTTATTTCATTTGCTACGGTTTATTGGTTGGATGCATTTATAAGGCCACATTATCGGGATATATTAGTAGATAGATAGCATTAATTATTGTATTGAGGAAAAAGGCCTTATTGTATATGCATGGGTTATAATGACAAGTCATGTTCATATGATAATTGGCACCCGAAAGGAAAAAATGCAAGATATTGTTCGCGACTTAAAAAAATATACATCAAAAGCTATTATTAATGCAATTAAAGAAAATCCAACAGAGTCGAGGAAAGAATGGATGTTGTGGATGATTGAGCGTGCAGGAAAGAAAAATGGAAATAATAAGAAATATCAGTTTTGGCAACAGCATAATATGCCAATAGAATTATCAGATAATAAAATTATAGATCAAAAATTAAATTACTTGCATGAGAATCCGGTTGCAGAAGGATTTGTTAATGAAGCACATGAATATAAATATAGTAGCGCAATTGATTATGCAGATGGAAAGGGTTTAGTCAAGATTGAATTGCTTGAATAATTTAACCACAAGTTGAAAACTTGCGGTAGTTGTGCTATTCATGAAAATTAAATTTTTCTCCCGCGAAGTTTGCAATTTCATATTTAATCTAATCAATCCCCGCTGCCGTACGAATGTATAGTGTGGTATTTTAAGTCATTTACTTTAATATATCAGATTCAATCTGCCCATCCATTAATTTAACCACTCTTTTAGCATATTCTGCAATATCATTTTCATGAGTTACCAAAATAACAGTATTTCCGTTTTTATGAATCTGGTCAAATAAATGCATGATTTCTAACGAGGTTTTAGAATCTAAATTACCGGTAGGTTCATCAGCTAAAATAATTGAAGGCTTGTTTACAAGTGCTCTGGCAATAGCTACTCGTTGTCGCTGGCCACCTGATAATTCATTAGGTTTGTGCGTAATTCTGTCTGATAATCCTACATCGTTTAATACTTCAAGTGCCCTTTTTTCACGTTCTTGTTTCGATTTGCCGGCATAAATCATTGGTAACATAACGTTTTCCAATGCTGAATAACGAGGCATTAAATTAAAAGTCTGGAAAACAAAACCAATTTCTTTGTTTCTTATTTCTGCTAATTTATCATCATGTAGTTTACCTACCAAACGGCCATTTAAAATATATTCACCGCTCGTAGGAGTATCAAGGCAACCAATTATATTCATCAAAGTAGATTTTCCTGAACCGGATGGGCCCATTATTGCAACATATTCATTTTGTTTTATTTGCAAGTTAACTGCTCTAACGGCTCTTACTACCTGTATTCCAACTAAATAATTTTTTACCAGATTATTGATTGTTATTATTGTATCCATTTTATTATTCAATTATTTGTTAAAGCTCTAAAATTTAATAGTAAAATCTTGTTTACTACTCTCTTTTCTGAAAAATACAATTCCCATCTGAAAAATATTAATTGTAACCGTAACACTTTTATCAGAACATATTATTTTCCAGGCTTCATTCATGTCATTTGACCAGTTAATATCATCAAATATAAGTATAGAATTATTATGAATATATTTTTTAAAAAGATAAAAGTATTTTAATACAGCTTCTTTTTTATGATTTCCATCAATAAAAGCTAAATCAAAGGTTTTTTCCTTTTTCAAAACATCAGGCAAAATAGTGTCAAAATTTGAATTGTAATACTGTATATTAGAAATGTTCGCTTTTTTTATTATTTGTTTGGCAACATTCAGCGTATTTTTACATCCTTCAATGGTATGTACTTGTGCACTTTTTGATGCTAAAGCCATATATAAGGAGCTAATTCCTAATGAAGTTCCTAATTCAATAATTTCTTGTGGCTTATAATATTGAACCAAACGAAATAATAATCTCCCGTATTTTTTCTTAATAGAATTGTTTTTAGCTAAATCGGAAATTTTTCTTTTTAGGTTCTTATTAATTTTTGACCCTGCGCCAAAATTTTCTATTTCTACAATAGCATTGTTATTTTTTAAGTCATATAGTATGTTTTCAATAATTTTATACGCTTCGTATTCTTTTTTATCGTTAAGAATATTTCGTACAAAACCATATACAAACGGAGAATGAATGCCGTGCCCTTTTCTATTTTTTGAAAATAAAAAATACCTGATATACTTTAAACCCTTTTTTATTAAATTCATACAGTTACAAAAAACACAAAAATACATTTTTAAGTCCTCTATTTTATTCATAAATGAATTAATCTTAAATCAAATTTTTAAATTTGATGAATTATAAAGTAAGTTTGAAAGCTTATGCCAAATCAAAAATTGGAACAAGACATTAAATATTTAAAAGGAGTGGGGCCTAAAAGGGCTGAATTGCTTAATGCCGAACTAAAAATATTTAATATTAAGGACTTGTTATATTATTTCCCCTACAAATATATTGATAGAACCAAGTTTTATTCAATTCGTGAATTAAAATCAGATATGGCTTATATTCAGGTAATTGGAAAAATAAGTTATTTTGAAACTATAGGAGTAAAACGGAAACAACGCCTTGTTGCATATTTTACCGATTCAACAGGTATTTTAGAACTTGTTTGGTTTAAGGGTACACAATGGATTAAACAAAACATAAAGGAAAACACTGAATACATAGTATTTGGAAAACCATCTGTATTTAATGGGAAAATAAATATTATACATCCTGAAATGGAAGAATATTCAAAGCAACAGGAAAAATTAGATTATTCGTTTCAGGCATATTATAATACAAGTGAAAAATTAAAAAAGAACTTTGTAAATTCCAAAGTTATACATACACTCATACATAATGCTTTACAATTAGTACAAAACAACATACCTGAAACAATTCCCGAGTATTTAATTAAAGAACATAAACTTTTAAATTTACAGGAAGCACTATTAAATATCCATTTACCGTCATCGCATGAATTATTATTAAAAGCAAAATTCAGGTTAAAATTTGAAGAATTGTTATATATCCAACTCAATATACTTCAACAAAAAATTAAAAGAAAAGAAAAAAGTAACGGTTTTAACTTTAGTAAAGTAGGGAAATATTTTCATGAGTTTTATGAAAAAAACCTGCCTTTTGAATTAACAAATGCGCAAAAAAAAGTAATTAAGGAAATAAGAATTGACTTAGGTTCCGGAAAACAGATGAACCGCTTGCTGCAAGGAGATGTTGGTAGCGGGAAAACATTAGTGGCTTTAATGACAATGTTAATAGCCATTGACAATAATTACCAGGCTTGCTTAATGGCACCAACCGAAGTTTTAGCAAATCAGCATTTTAACACTATAACTCAATTTCTAAAACATATTAATTTAAATATTGCGCTGTTGACAGGTTCAACACGACAAAAAGAGCGGAAAATTCTTCATCAACAATTATCAGATGGAGATTTAAATATATTAATTGGAACCCATGCACTTATTGAAGATACTGTTAAGTTTAAAAATCTTGGTTTTGTTGTAATTGATGAGCAACATAGATTTGGTGTTGCTCAAAGGGCTAAATTATGGAAAAAAAATGTGCAAGCACCACACATTTTAGTAATGACAGCAACACCAATTCCCAGAACTCTGGCAATGACCGTTTATGGCGATTTAGATGTATCAATAATAGATGAATTGCCACCCGGCAGGAAACCTGTTAAAACTATTCATGCGTATGATTCAAAAAGATTGCGAATTTTTGGTTTTATTAAAGAGCAAATTAAAAAAGGCCGGCAAGTATATATAGTTTATCCGCTAATAAAAGAATCGGAAAAAATGGATTATAAAGATTTGGAAGACGGTTATGAGAGTATTTCAAGAGCATTTCCTCCGCCTGAGTATGGAGTAAGCATAGTTCATGGCCGTATGAAACAGGTAGATAAAGAAAAGTCAATGCAGTTGTTTATTAATAAAAGTGCACAAATAATGGTAGCTACAACTGTAATTGAAGTTGGAGTTGATGTACCTAATGCTTCGGTTATGATTATAGAAAGTGCTGAACGTTTTGGCCTGTCGCAGTTACACCAGTTAAGAGGAAGAGTAGGGCGCGGAGCAGATCAATCTTATTGTATTTTAATGACTTCGTTTAAATTGTCGAATGAAGCACGAAGAAGAATTGAGATAATGACACAAACAAATGATGGTTTTGAGATTTCAGAAGCTGATTTGAAATTGCGCGGCCCGGGAGATATTGAAGGTACTCAGCAAAGTGGAATACCGTTTGACTTAAAAATTACAAATCTTGCAAAAGATTCACAAATATTAACACTTTCAAGAAGCATTGCCAATGAAATATTAGAAAAGGATTCAGATTTAACAGATGAAAAAAACAGAATACTGAGCTTGAATTTGCAAAAAATGAAGCAGTTTAAAATTGACTGGTCTGATATTAGTTAATTTATTTATAAATTACAATTGCTACATTTATAGCAAATTAGAAGTTATTAAGTTTTGATATTTTTGTGAATTCTAATATAATCTTAAAAATAATTCTCAAAAAAGATTATAATAAATTTATGATTTTCTTTTTTGCATTTTATGCTTATAATAAGTAATTTAGGATGATTTCAGACAGCTGAATAGTATTATTTCTTTAATTTACAGAATGTTACGGTATGTTTAGCAAGAAATATTTAACTATATAATATAAAAATTTATATAATACAGATATCTTAAGAAATGTTATTTTTACAGATTAATAATTCTTAAATAAAAATATAACACATAATATAATTAAAGTAAATAAGGTAGAATAATTAAATTTTATCTTTAAAAAAAATCAACGAATGAAAAAAAATCAACTCTATTTTGTTACAAAATATATTAAAAAAGCTTTAATAATAGTTTTGTTAACTTTTTTATATCCAACAATTTTTGCACAAACAGGCGTATTTTATTTTGTTGATAAACCGGCATCAAAAAACAATAATAAAATTGTAGATCTGGTTGAAATTGAAAATTCAGAACTTTGTTTAATAGGAAAAATAAGTGATGAGGCTTATAAAAACCCAAAACCATATTACTTACGTATTGATAAAAATGGACGTAAGTTAAAGCAAACTATTATAAAATCTAATTTACTATATGAAGTCAATAAGCTCATTAAATTAGATGGAAATCAATTAAAAATATTTGGTAGTCAATTAAAAGATGATAAGTATTCTCCTTTTAACAATACTATTGACATAAATGGAGTTGAAAAAAGCTCAGATTATTCTTTTTCAGTATTTTCTACATTATTAGGAGATGTTATGGTATTAGATAAAGATAATCTTATTATGGTTGATACAAAATTAGGAAAGTCAAAAAAATATAGCATAACTTTAAATAAAATAAACGCTAATAGTAATAAGGTAATCTGGAATAAAAGCATTAATTCTAAAGATAATGAGGAAGCAAATCAATTATTTGTTACTCGTGAGAAAAGCATATTAGTATTAGGTAAAAGATATAACAGTAACTTATCGGAATATTTGCCAATTCTATATAAATACTCTTCTGATGGAGAATTAATCTGGTCAGAAAAGTTGGATGTGCCCAAAAATTTTAATAATCAAAGTGTTTGTTCCGATAAAAAGGAGAATATATATTATATATGTAGCTATACAAAAGAAACAACCGGTAAATCAGAAACACGCATTATTAAGTTAAGTCCTGAAAAAATAAAATTAAATACCATAAGTATTGAAAGTTTTAGTGGAAATGGAATAATCCCGTTGTCAAATGGTAATTTTATTGTTTATGGCTCAAATTTAAAAGTGCATGAAGGCCATGTAATAACAAAAGGAAAGTTTGTTATTATGGATAAAAATTTAGGCGTTATTAAACAGGAAGAGTTAAGTATTCTGACCATATTAATTGACCAT
>JAADFW010000083.1 GCA_013152655.1 Chlorobiota bacterium | reverse complement strand
ATACACCATAGCCGAGTTTACGTCTTGTAAAGAAAATAGTTGTAAATTACAGCAGTGAAAACATAAAGAAAATAGGCCAATAAACGGCTACAGTGCATAGCTGCACACGTTATGTGGCATTACAAAAAAACAGCAATTCAATAAAATTTAAATGAAGAATTCAAGAGGCTTACTATATCCAGCTTTGCATAAATTCTATAGTGCTTTGAGCAGTTTGGAAAAATTTGAAAAAGGGTCAAACCTCTTCGATAATATAACCCACTTAGATAATTTTTTTTCAGAATACAGAAACATCACATTTGTTTTGCAAAAATCTCTAGCTAGAACGGAATTTCGTTCTGTATATGAGAAACTACGAGATAAATATCTAATTAATGATGTGGGTAAATGGTTTTTAGGAAAACGGAATAGTATAGTCAAGGAACAACCATTCGATTTAGAAAAAAGAATAGTAATTAGTATCTATTCAGGCAATAGTACCTATTCCCTGTCAGATTTAATTTTTACGATTGAAAATGATGTAGATTTCTCATCTATAGTCGAATCATTAAGGGAGTCATTTTTAAATTCAGGTCAAATAGAAGTCTTCTTTTCTGCAGAGTTCACATTTTATGAGCGAGGGCATACGCAAGATTTATACGATAATTTTGTTCTTGGAATAACACAAATGAAACTTCTTTTGTCTGGAATGCAAAAGGAGTTGAATGAAGATTGTGTTTTGTCAGAAGAACTTGAACGAAAAATAGACAAATTGAATTTTTATCGAGTGCCCAAAGATTTTCTTTTTGTAGATGACTATGTATTCAATTGTAAATATGAAAATTTTGAGAAAGCATCTAGAGCTGCATTGACTTCTGAACATAAGAATCCTAGGTCACCAATTGAAAATTTAGATAAATACTACCCTAATGGTGATATTTTAAACAAGTTTGAGTTAATGCATTTAGTGATTTTTCAAATGCAAAATAGACTAATGCCCACTTGTATGATAGTATATAGCGATAACACTTTTGAATTAAATAGTTTTGAATCTTCAATCAAAACTACAGTATACAGAAAGTTTAATGAAATCGCAAAACGAATTGAGAAAGATAATATTGTCAATATTCTCTTTGTGACTGAAATGTATACTTACAATATTAATGATGTGAAAAATCTTGATAGCCAAGAAAGGATCAAACATGCGAAAAGTGAGATTTTATCATTTTACATGATTAATAATCAACTGTCAATTAAGTCTCATAGATATGAGACAAAGAAGGCCAATGATTTTAAATATATCGCCTCCATAATGCTTGCAAACTCAATGGAGCAAGAATTGCCTGCATTTATGAACCCTATAAGACTAGAATTTACTAGATTGTTAGGGGTTGAAAATGAACAAAATAACGCCACATAACAAAGCATATAAGTCATTGGGCGGCAAGAAGTTAAATTAAAAATATGAATACAAATAAACGGCATGGTAAACTGAAATATTTAAGCTTTAAAACGCCCAACGCCTCATATGCCTAACCGTTGTGTGGCATAAAAGACAACATCCATAAAAAAATGAATTGGATAAAAAAAATATGGAAAGACCAAGTAGGCAGTAAAGTGATTGCTGCCGGGATTATTTTTCTTCTATCACAATTTGGAATATTAATTTGGAGTCTGTCGGCGAATTTGAATTTCATTGAGGTCTATAAAAATATATTTGTATTCTTCAAAACGGAGTACTTAATTAAAGGCTGGCATTTAATGACTTTATACTCATTATTTCTAGTTTCTGTAATTTTCATTTTACAAATGTTTTATAGAAAAATAGACAAGAAATCTCCTCAACATGAGATTAAACATAATGTATCTGAAAATAAAGAACCTGATGAAAAAAATGAGAATGAACCTCCAACTGAAACTGTAATACATGAAGCCCCAACTGTTTTCTTTCATTATAGACTTTGTGATGCTTTCCCTGGATTTTCGAATGGATATAAATGGTTTAAGTCAAAACGAGACATTCACAATCGATTAAAAATTCTTTTAGAACAACCCTTAGCCTTTGACAAAGGTGAAGGGTATGGAATTGACACAAGACCAATATGGTGGTTTAGAGGACATAGTGCCTTGCCAATTGTGAAATTTAAAGTATTAAATAGACAAAAGGCTCTAATGAATATTGAAGAACTTAAAATAGAAAAAATCGCAGCATATCGAGGTCATTCATATTTTCAAGACTTCATTTATGTCCAATGTAAGGCAGATAGCCCCACTGGTTTGTACGAACACAATTTATTCTCTTTAGAGGCTAGATTTGAGGAAAATGGAGAATATCAAGAAGAGTTCGGAATATTTAAAAAACGATTAATCACAAGACAAGAATACGATGACGGTTCCGCAGTAATAAAGGGAAAGCCTATCAGAACTGACGGTGCCGAATTAAGGAGTAGGACATTAATAAAGTATAATTTCATTATTACATCAAAATTCTCACCTTATAACTGTCAGGAATTTAGTATTGCCTCAGATGTTTTCTTCGGTAAACTTTTAAAAAATGAAATTACTTTTGACGAGTTCATTCTGTGGATGGAAAAATTTCCTAAGAATCAAAATGACCAATAAATTACGCCACACAACAATGTATATAAAAAATAAGCGAGATAGTAGTAGCATCAAGGTTTCTAGACCGTTTCAACATTCTTGTAAATTGAAAGATTTATCCTTCAAAATCGCTTACTTTTCATATACGTAACCGTTGTGTGGCATTTAATCGAACCAGTGAAAAATTGAACTTTAAATGAAAATTATTGAAACAGAAAGACTAAGTATCCGTGAAATTGAGCAAAAAGATATTGATTGTCTTTTAGATATTTACCGAGTTTCAAAGAATATGGAATTTATTCCGAATTCTAATTTTGAATGGACGAATGAGCTACTTGTTGAAAAATATGAAAAAATAAATCAAGATTATAAAAATGGATTCGGTATTTATGCTGTTGAATTAAAACAATTAAATGTTCTTATTGGAGAAGCGGGATTATTCAAATCTTTCCAAGACATAAGTCATTTGGAATTAGGATATATTTTAGACCACAAATTCTGGGGAAATGGATACGGAACAGAGATTTGTCAATCTTTGATAAAATACGGATTTGAAAAATTAAATCTATATAAATTATCAGCAAGAATGTTTTGTCAAAATATTGCTTCAATTAGACTTTCAGAAAAATGTGGAATGAACTTTGTCAAACAGGGAGTAACTGATAAAGGAGAACATTTTTGTGAATATGAGATTGTAAAATAATGATAAGAGTTCTAACGGTAAAATTGACAATATTAAGACTGGGCTAAATGATAAAAATTAAAATAAAAAACGCCACACAACAGCAGGGTATAGCCCATGCCGCAAATCACGGCTTTCAATGAAAATGAACAGTAAAATAAAAGATATAACTTTATAGAAAATTTAAGCGGAATAATGCGGCACGTGCCATACCCGCACACGTTGTGTGCCATTTGGCGATAAGGGCAAAATAGACTTAACCTAATTTAATAATGGAATTGAAAACAAAGAATTTTGACATTGTACTTTCTGATTTTTTAACTCTATGGACTGTTGATAGGGTTGAGAAGATGACCATACAGGAATATGCTAATCTAAGTGATCATAATTCTTTTCGTTATTGGCTTGAATATGGGACTAAGTCATTAGGTGCAATTGGTGGTATTGCTTTGCATAAATTTGAATTGTGGAAACCAAAAAATAAAAAAGATTTTAAAGACAACCGGTTTAAAACAGATGGTGAATATGTTTGGAATGCAAAAAAGGGGGAAACCAGTCAAGAGGCATTTACTGAAATTAAAAAATTAATTCTTGAAATCATTTTACATTCTCAAAAACAAAATTGGAAAGCAATTGACACAATAGCATTTCACGCAATTGGTAAATGGAAAATATCATTTTTATATTCAAACAAGAAACTTCTTCCTATTTATAGTAAACGTGCATTATTATCTATTTCGAAGGGATTAGGACAAGAATTTCAATACAAAACACAGATTTCTGTTTTACAAGATTTTATTTTAGAGTATAAAGATAAGAGTGAAGATATTGATGATTTTGCTCATAGAGTTTACACTCAATTTGCAGAAAAAATCAAAAAGAGAAATTATTATATAATTGGCAGTAAATATGGAGATAGTAATGGCAATGATGTTATACCTAAAATAGATGAATTCTTAAAGTATAATTGTGTAGCAATTGGCTTTTTAGATTGGCTTGATTTTTCTACATATATGGGTTCTGACAATGATAATATTAACAAATTTGTTAATGACAATTGGAAACGGGATAAACCTGCGTGGTACAAAATTCAGAGATATTTTCGTCTGCTGTCTAAAATAAAAGAAGGTGATATCATTGCAGTAAAATCTCACGGAGCACATAATCGACTTACAATAATTGCTTATGCAGAAGTTGTAAAAAGAAATGGTAGTATTTATGAACATAACGAAAACAAATTAGGACACCACATTAATGTTGACTTCTTAGATGCAGGTTTTTATAAGCAGTTAGGACTAACCTATGCTGAAACAATACACCAATTGACACCTAAAAAAGATGGAGATAAGTTTAATAAGGTTTTTGGATGGTATGCTGATACTCTAATAAAAGATAGAGAAGTAATTATAGGAATGGAAGAAGGAGATGATTTAGAGGATAGTAATTATAATGAGAAATCTGAAACAACTTTTGAAAGAAGTGCAACAGCATCTGTAAAAGTAAATCTTGTTCACAACAGAATTCAAAATAGGTTTTTAAAATATTTAATGACAACTTATCCTAATGACATTAATATTGGAGAACGAAATAGAATTGATGCAAAACGAGAAACCAACTCAAATATTTTCATTTATGAAATTAAACCATTTGAGAGTGTTTATGCGTGTATTCGTGCTGGCATTGGGCAGTTACTAGATTATTCACATCTTTTAAAATCAAAAAAGAATAAGAAAATAATAATTGTTGGACCTAATGAACCTGAACAAAGAGACATTGATTTTATAATCGCAATTAAAAATGTTTTACAAATTCCATTTAGTTATATTGCATTTGACGAAGAAAAATTAAAATTAAAAGAATTTTAGAATAATAAATAAAAACGGCACACAACAGCAGGGTATAGTCCATGCCGCAAATCACGGTTATATAGAAAAATGAACGCTAAAATAAAAGATGTAACTTTATAGAAAATTTAAACGAAATATTGCGGCACGTGCCATACCCGCACACGTTAGGCAGCCACATATTAGCGGCACAATCTTTCGGGAGACCGGGGCGCAAGAGCGCCCTCAAAGCATTAATAGAAGTTTTCCGTTAAAAATAGAATTCCCTAATTGGGTTTTGATTTGGGTAAGTACAGCTTCACTGCATTAAATAGAAATTGTTTCATAACTTTGGAGAATCAAAAATAAATTTGAAGTATTAGTAGTTCAGTTATTTTAGAAGTTTTTAGAATTAAAAGCAAAATAAATTTCAATGGTTTTTTGGTTTCTGAGCAAGGAAACAGGTGTTGCGGAATAAACAGACCTGTTTTTAAGGACAGAGAATATAAAAGCCCGGGAAAAACCAAAGAAATTCAATAAATACGGCTGCTAACCAAAGCTATACGTAATGCGGCTAAAACGGTAAGTATAAAGATATTGCAATGATAGAAAATAACGGTAAACAGAAAGTTAAGAACAATGATAATCCACACTACGCATAGCCAACACGTTGTGCCCTATTCTGGTATCTGGAAAATTAAAGAAATTTTTGCAAAGTTCACGTCTTTAATAATGAAACCTGCGGTCGCTAAGGCC